>NZ_ALWB01000121.1 GCF_000332215.1 Pseudanabaena biceps PCC 7429 | reverse complement strand
CCCAGTTCTCCATTCTCTGGGTTACTTTTTCCTGCTCTTTTTCTGATTAGCTTAATCAACTTAGTCTAAACTCCAGTGATTCACCTATTGAGCCTAATTTTTTAAAGATGCCACCAGAAAAACATCACACCCAACTTAAAAACTTGCCATGTCTCTAAGTACTCAAAATGAAAGCGCACCCCATCATGTTGTTATTATTCGCGGCGGCTTTGGGGGACTATATGCCGCCTAAAAGCTAGGCAAACCTAATATCAGATTTCATCAGGATTGATGCCAAGCGATCGCAGATAAGCGGCAAGTTTTTCTTTCTCCTGACGCTCCTGTTGCGAAATTAACTTTGCTTTCTCAGAAATCGCCTTTTTAATTATTCAGAGATATCACCGAAGCGATCGCGATACTTTTGTAATAATGCCTCGGCTTCAAGTCTAGACTGACGCTCTAGATTCGCACGTTCTTGAGCAGTGAGATATCTCTTACCTGAGCGATCGTACCAATAGACCCATTCGTGTTGCCAACCATCATAAATACCCTGCTCACAACCAATTCCTAAACCAATCTCAGGAATCCATACCATTCTCCCGCCCTCTGCTAAAAGCACCACCGCAGGCAAAAGTTGATATTTCCCATCGACTAACTTGTACACCTCTAAAGATTGATGATCTTTATACAATCGGCGACCAGACGTGGAATTGTACACCACATAATAGAGAATTCCCACCTCTGCATACTTGGCTAACTTCGTGTCGTATTCCCCATTATATTTTTTAGAAACAACTTCTAAAGCCAGAATTGGCATTACTTTTTCTTGCCAAACCACATAGCTAAAGCGTCCACATTCACCCGTTTGCTTCGGTACACCCAAAGCGAGAAACCCGTCGGGAACGATCGCCTTAGACTTGGCTGGCTCCTCAATGTTTGGCTCATAATAAACTCCCATATCCACACCCCAAAACCAATCAGAGCGATCGCTCCAAATCTCTCGCAATAGGTTTAATAAAAGATTGGGAATGTCATTTTGGAGTTCATTATCCACAGGCGTTTCATCGGAATCGGGTAGGTCTTCCGCAGTTGGCAAACGGTATTGAGAAGGTACAGTAACCATAGTTTTTTGGTACTTTACGTTGCAAATCTTAGTCTAACTGATAAGCCGTAACGATCCTATCATTCGCAGGATTATAGACAGCCATCACACTATTATGTTTTTTAACTGATCAAACGGAGTATGCCATGAAAAATAATTGGGAAGCACAAACCCAAACCCAATAAACGTAGGAACCACAAAAGGATAGTAAAAAGGCTCATCGTCCACCTCAGTACCACCAAACTGAATTACAAAATTTCCACACCAAAAATATACCCCAACCATTTGGATATCTAAGCTATAAGTTAGCGATCGCAGTTTATCTGACACATTCATAACAAGTATTTTGGGTTACTAATCTAAACTTTAGCATTTTAGATCTCGCTACAATCTCTTATAGTAACAATCTGGTTTGATGGAATATGCGTCTTGCCGTTTACGCTTACAACATATGCCAAATGTTCGAGAGCAAAAAGATATTTTTATTTACATATATAATAATTTTTTAAAGATGCCACCAGTAAAAACATCACACCTAACTTAAAAACTTGCCATGTCTCTAAGTACTCAAAATGAAAGCGCACCCCATCATGTTGTTATTATTGGCGGTGGCTTTGGGGGACTATATGCCGCCCAAAAGCTAGGCAAATCAAAGGTTCCCCTTAAAGTCACCCTCATCGACAAACGTAACTTTCACCTCTTCCAGCCCCTACTTTACCAAGTCGCCACAGGCAGCCTCTCCCCCGCCGATATCGCCTCACCATTGCGGGCAGTCCTTGCCGAAAACAAAAATACCAGCGTGGTTATGGGCGAAGTGCTAGATATTGATCCCCAAGCGCAGGTAGTTAAATTAAAAAATCACTTAGACATAAGCTATGACTCGCTGATCGTGGCAACAGGAGTTAGTCACCATTACTTTGGTAACGATCAATGGTCAGAGCAAGCCCCTGGATTAAAAACTATTGAAGATGCGATTAATATGCGTCGCCGTATCCTGAGTGCTTTTGAGGCAGCCGAAAAGACCCATGATCCTAAGTTTAAAGAAGCCTTGATGAACTTCGTGGTCATCGGTGGAGGTCCAACGGGCGTAGAACTCGCAGGAACCTTAGCCGAACTTGCCCATCGCACTCTTAGCGGTGAATTTACGAATATTGATACTAAGAAAGCGCGAATCATCTTGATAGAAGGAACCGATCGCGTATTGCCTCCATACCATGCCGATCTCTCGGCAACCGCAAAGGAATCTCTGATAAAGTTGGGAGTGGAAGTCAAGACTAGTGCGATGGTGACGAATATTGAAGATCATGTCGTCACCTTCAAATGTGGTGAGCAAGTTGAGCAAATTCAAGCGCAAACGATTCTCTGGGCGGCGGGTGTCAAGGCTTCACCGATGGGTAAAGTCTTAGGCGATCGCCTAAATGCGGAACTAGATCGCGTTGGTCGCGTAATCGTTCAGCCCGACTTATCGATCGCTAATTATCCTAATGTCTATGTGATTGGTGACTTGGCAAACTATCCCCACCAAGGCGATCGCTCACTTCCGGGGGTTGCGCCTGTGGCGATGCAGCAGGGTGAATATGTCGCGCATCATATCGAAGCGAAGGTACAAGAAAAGGAACCTACAAAATTCAAGTATTGGGATTTTGGCAGTCTTGCTGTAATTGGTCGCCATGAGGCGGTGGTGGACTTTAAGTTTATCCGTCTGAAGGGTTGGTTAGCATGGTTTATTTGGACATTTGTGCATGTTTATTATCTGATTGAATTTGATAATAAACTTCTTGTAATGGTTCAATGGGGATGGAACTATTTCACCCATCGCCGTGGCGCGAGAATTATTACTGGTAGATACTTGCAGGTATTGGAAGAAATGGAAGGAATCCGAGCAGGTGGGCTTTCCTTAGAAACAAGGGAACCAGCAGAGGTTGCCTAAAAAAAGGAGTCGCTTTGCGACTCCTTTTTTTTAGACTTCACCCATTGCTACCATTTGGATTGCACGGGGCATTGCGGGATCGAAACCTCCCATATCCCAAGAATTCGGATCTTTGGGATCGACTAACGAGAGCTTGTAGGGAGCCAAAGTCACATAGATTGCCTTCGCATTAGCATTCACCTTGCGGCGATATTCAGCCAAGGCTTCACTAGGATGACAACGACCTGCCCAAGATTCCGAATCAGTCCAGAAGCAGAACACATCCGCGTAGAACTTATTCTTGATCGCCCAATCGTAAGCCACCGAGGCATCTGTACCACCGAAGTTTTGGTTCGATGCCTTCTGCATTGCCGATGTGAAGGAATCCTTTTTAGTGATTCCCAAATCGCGGAAGTCGGTCGCAAATCCACGGATTGCATAGTTGGTTTCCGCCTTTACCGTCGCCAAAGCCATCGTTGCTGCGATTTCGCAGCAGGTCAAGCCAATGGAACTAACGGTGTAGTAAGCCATCGAGCCCGACACATCGATCGCATGGAGGAAAGTCGCACCCGTAGGCGCGATCGCATCGAAGGACATTTCTAGAGCAGTTTCCAGAATATCGACAATGCGCGGAATTGGTTGCCAAGTCTTTTGGCTACGTCCGAGCGCACCACCAGACTGATAGGTTTTGAGAGCTTTCAAAACATCAATGGGGTGAATGCGTCCCTTCTTCAGGCGATCGCGATTGTTCAACACATTGGCGACATGCTTCAAGTTATCCTTGTTCTTCGCAGTCAAAACACCGAGTTCAGTCAAGGAGCCAAGGTTACGCAACAATGCACCGATAGGCATTTCGTTAAAGAGCAACTGCCATGCACGCACATCCATCTGTCCGATGGGAGCCGCCATTTCATGGGTGAGTTTACCCTTCGCGATCGCTTCATGGGTCTTGTCAGGGTGGCGCTTTAGCCATTCATACCACCAGATTTGCGCCAGAGCATCCGATGGGATTTGCGAAGGAAGTTCATCCCAACCCTTGACCACCCATTGATAGAGCGCTTGTTGATCGTCGGTTTCAGGCTTGACGTGAAACAAACGCAACGCATCACGGTGCGAGAAGCTTTGCCGTTGTTGGTACTTCAGCAATTGGTAGGCTAGCGCCTTGGTGTCGGGATTGGAGAGCCATGCCTTACCGCTTTCACGAATGACTTTACCGAAGCCACGCATGGACTTGGTGTAGTTCATCCATTCATAGAAGTGGCTACCCGTGCGGACAACTTGGGGAAAGATTTCCATGAAGTTCCGTTTCGCCGCTTGGCTGTCACCCATCGATAGCAAGACTAGAGCCAGAATGGGAGCGCTGTTATTTACCGCCCGACCATCGCTAGCATAGAGAATTTCGCTCTTTACGCGATCGGCATCTGCGGCGACACATTTCTGTAACGTATCGATGAAATCGGCGGACAGTTCGTGTTTGCCAGCGTAGTAGGTGCTTTGAGCCGTACCAATCAGCAAGCATCGCCGCAACATGCGCCAGATACCTGCATCAAAGGCAAAGCTACCCGATCGCCCTTGGATCATTTCGGCTTCACGACCTGCGATCGCTTGAGTTTGAGGTGTACCTTTGGTTTTCTGGAATAAAAATTTATAAGACATGACATTCTCCGTCCCGTCAGGGAAAGTTAAAGAGAACTTCCTTCGCCTCGACCAAAGAGAAGGAATCGGCAGGGTAGGACTCGAACCTACAAGACCAATGGTCACCCGACCTAAGATAACCCTCTACAGTTCAGCCTTTGCAGACAAGTAATCCTATAAAGGTTATTTTTCAAGCGCGTTTACCAATTTCGCCACCTGCCGAAAATTTGAACATCTAAAAGCCAATTGCTAACAGCTAAGGGTTCTGAGATTTATTTGTGGCGCGGCTTTGCCGCGCCACAAAAAATCAGTTCTTCCTAATCGCTAACAGCTAAAGACTTTTAGGGGGGTGGAATGGGACTCGAACCCACATCTCGCGACAAAGGGGTGAGATCGTTAGAAGCGATAACCCTGAGTCTGCGTCCCTTACGGGCAAAAGTGCGTTCTACCAGTTGAACTATCCACCCCAAGATTGGAATTTTGATTTTGTGATTTGTTAAGGAAAGATGGCAACCAGCAGGCAAAACCTCTAGTTTAGGAAGGGATGGGAGTCGAACCCAATTACCTCATGGAGGTGATGCAACCAAAGCGATAACCCTCGCCAATTCGTCCCTTGAATTAACGTGTGGTGCGAAGCACCACACATTTTTATCTTGGGCAAGGAGAAGTTTCGATTGCGATCGCATAACTATCTCTCCAAAACATTACTCAAAATCAAACTCCCAATTGACGGAGAGGGACTCGAACCCCCGACACTTGGCGTTTCAGGCGATAACCCTAAATCTGCGACCTTTGCAGGTAAGTGACGAAAAAGGATGTTTTCAATGCTCTACCACTGAGCTACCCGTCAATATATCGAGTTTAAATTTTGCCTACGGCAAAATTTAAACTGAGAGTTTTATCGAATTTGAATTTTGCCGTAGGCAGAATCCAAAATGAGAGTTTTGATTTGGTAATAGATGCTACTTGCGAACAAGTAGCATCTATCTGGGGCAATAACCCTGAATGCTTCAGCCCAGATAGGCAAGTCATTGCATAAAGGAATTTTCAGCAGTTTGCGAGGCTGCATCTCCTTTCCCAATTGTGTAGCAATTACTTTAGTAGTACTTGTAACATCAATCAGGTTAGGCGTTCTACGCGCTTGAACTACGCTGCACTACATTTATACTACACGTACTACAAGAATGCAATAGCGATCGCAAATTTAATTTTTCTAAGTAGCTAGGCGCAATTAAAACCCAAAGACCTGAGGCGCACAGCGTGCGCCTCAGGTCTTTGGGTTTTAATTATGCCTAGCTACTTAGAAATGTAATACAGGCAACGTAATACAGATTTCAAAAATGGCAACGCCATTTTTGAAATCTCAAAACCTTACTAGGGTTAGCGCACGAAAGCGGGCATCACTTCGGCGGCAGTCATCAGACCGTAAATACCGCGTTGGTGGAATTGTTTGCCAGCTTTGAGGTAACCGAAGGCAGTCCCACAAACATTTGCCGCCATACTGGTTTCATCACCAAGGGTGAAGGTATGGGTGGAAATTTTGCCCTCAAAGGTGCGCCCTGTAAGCTTCATGTTGGTGCTGAGAGGCTTTTTAGGATTGCGCGTATCCACGATACCCCCGACCGTAACCCGATCGCGATCGCAGATGCCAATCCGTTCTAGCATGATGTCATCAGCATGTTCCATATTGGTCAATTCGATCAGCCCATTCGTCTTTTCGAGTAAGGCTTCTACTTCTGCATCGGACATAGCTTGGGCGATATCAACGGTATAGCCAGACATATGGGCAATATCTTCGCGGATCGTGGCTCGATAAGCATTCCAGTTTGCAATGCCAACACCAAAATTAATCTCGACTTTATGAACTTCAGCAAAGCTTTGAGCTGCGATCGCGGCGGCTGCAGTTAACAATCCTGGGGTTGCGCCACAACCAGACATGTAGGTAATCCCTGCGGCTTCGAGTTCAGGGGAAAGGGCAATCATTTGCTCCACGGCACTGGTACGCTTGATCGCATCCACGAGTACGCCCTTCCAACCTGAAGCAATAAATTGCTTGGCAACGCTTGCCATAAAGGTATTGGGTAGGTTTGGTAAAGCTAAGAAATAGCCATCAACATCCTTTGCCATAGCGATCGCTTCCGCAATGCTGTTTTGGGTCAAAATGCCCTTGTCAAGGTAGCCAAGGGAGCCTTTGCTCTGGTAAACAGAGATTGCCTCGGTTGCCTTCAGCCCTTGGTTATCGTAGGCAAAACCTTCTTTGTCGGCTGCTACGACTAGCTGCATTTCCTGCTTAGCACTAAGCAACTTTGCTGCGGCTTGACCTAACCCACCAAATCCTAAAATTCCAACTTTTAATGCCATTAAGTTTAACTTCGTTTATCTAGAGTTACTTTGCAATGATGATCTGATCCTTTAATGTGCCATATTTTGGATCATATTTTTCGGGTGCATTGACACATTAGAAATTAGAAGTATTGCTTTGCGCCGCCTATAATAACCTCTTGCAGTAAACTATCATGTAATTGGATTTAGGGTAAATATCGTGTCACAACGTACAGCAAGGCAATGGATTATTAACGGTGTTTTAATCGTGGTTACACTCTCCTTTTTAGGCGTTTCGATCGCCCCATTGATCGGTGGATTATTTGCCCCACCGACACAGCAAGCCGCTAATAACCCAGCCCAAAATACCTCAGAGCAAGAAAGGATTAAAATCCAGATTGAGGGGTTTGAAGCTGTACTCAAGAGCGATCCTAAAAATCAAACTGCGCTCATTGGGCTAGTCAATCTCAGAAATCAATTAGGAAAAACTAAGGAAACGATCGAACCTTTGCAAACATTAGCCGATACTTTTCCCGACCAGCCTGAATATCGGATGACCTTAGCGAGGACTTATATTCAACTTAAGGATCCTAAAAATGCCTCGGCGGAATACCGCAAAATTTTGACCACTAAGCCTGGATATATCCCCGCCATCCAGAGTTTAGTTAGTATCGAGTTAACCGATAAGCGTCCTGAAGCGGCGATCGGCATTCTCCAAGATACCCTCAAGACTGCGGAAACAGCCAATAAAATCCAAGCAAATACTGTAGATACGGGTTCAGTACGCTGGATCTTGGGAGAGGTTTATCGCCAACAAAATCGCATTGACGACTCGATCGCTACCTACGATCAAATGATCAAAGATAATGCTAAAGATTTTCGTCCCTATGTCGGTAAGGCGCAATTAAGGCAGGTTCAGGGTAAAGATGATGAGGCGAAAAAACTATTTGATAAAGGGCTAGAGCTTGCTCCTGCTGAGTTTAAAGATGAAGTAAAACGCCTTGCCTCCTTGACCCCAGCCAAACAACCATTTACCAATCCCGCTCAAACGCCTAGCTCCACGACAGAGCCAGAAGCTTCACCCAAGAAACCATAAGGCTTTTGCGTATAAAAAATGTCCCACCAAGTTATCTAGCTTCGACTCCGCTCACCTAACGTTGGCTGAGCGGAGTCGAAGCCACAGGCATTTTAATTAATGGCAAGTCCCTAAGTTATGCCAATTTCCAAAATGGCGTTGCCATTTTGGAAATCTCAAAACCTTACTGGTTTTGATTTTTAATCATACTGAGATACTTAGGTCAGATCTATCAGTTCAATATCTAACTGAAAGCATCTAACTGAAAGCGTCGCTATGTGTCTCTTTTTTGGCGATGGATTCCCCGATCGCCATTCTCGCACCATTGACAAAATCCCAACCCGATTGCAATTTTTTGCCCGCAGGTTGGACTTCTTTAATTAACAGCAAACCTTTGCCAGTCTGCAAGACAAAGCCTTTACCTTTACGAATTTCGGCAACTTTCCCAATATTCTCTAAATTGTCCTCACCTTCGATAACTTCCGATTTCGTAATCTTTAACCTCTGTTCGCGAAAATTTGTGTAGCAATTGGGATAGAAGGCGCGAATGCGATTATGCAATGCGATCGCCTCTTTGCTCCAATCTAGTTCCCAATCCTCGCGCCCAATCATCGGTGAATAGCAGGACAAAGCATCGTTTTGAGGTTCAGGCTTGATCGTATCTAAGCGGCGCAAAGTATCGATTAATAAATCTGCACCTAAGTTCGCCAATTTTGTACTTAAGGTATCTGTATTATCTTCAGGCAAAATTTCTAACTCCGCCTTGAGTAACATCGCACCCGTATCAATCCCAGCATCCATTTGCATGGTTGTAATACCCGTAATGCTTTCACCATTAGCGATCGCCCATTGGATTGGTGCAGCTCCGCGATATTTTGGCAGCAATGAGCCATGCACATTGATACAGCCATACTTAGGCATATTCAAAATCTTTTGCGAGAGAATCTGCCCATAGGCAACCACCACAAATACATCGGCATTAGTTGCCGCTAGTTCCTCAAGTACCTGTTTGTCTTTTTTCAGGCGATCGGGTTGCCAGATTTGGAGATCGGGATTTTTAGCGATCGCCGCAGCCTTTACAGGTGGCGGAGTAACTTGATTGCCTCGACCACGCCTAGTATCTGGTTGGGATACCACACCCACCACTTCAAAATCTGGTTCGGATAATAGTTTCACTAATGTGGGAACGGCAAAATCAGGAGTTCCAAAAAATACAACACGCATAATTATTGAGCCATAGTAAATGAGAGCATATCTTTAGACAGGATTATAATAAGATTGAAAAGGACTAGATAAAATACCAAGCAATTTACCAATTTCTTTAATAAAATAATCTTCTTGATCAATCCAAAGAGTTCTCTCTTCAAGACGTAAAAATTTCCAAATCATTCCTGTTGTCACCACACCATAAATAGGAAGTCTATTATCACTTTTAGCATTAAAGCGCTGAGCAGCTACCATTTCCGCAATACATTGTCCTAAGCCTCCTTTGATATTTTCGTTTTTGGCTTCGACAAGGGTTATCACTGGGCAGGAAATTTCATAGATTTCACTAGATGCTGTCAGAAGAAAGTCACAAAATCCATTTAAGCCAGATTCTATATCAACATTAAATTCTGTCCCAGAGAAAAAACCGACTTGTTCATGAAAGATATGGCGAATTTCTAAAAGTATAGGTGCAATTAATAGTTCTGATCGCGCTTTTTCGGTATTGATGGCATTGGCAATGGAGAGATTGCGTTTGAGGGTTTGTTGTAGATAGTCACCGATCTCTAAGGGCTGGATATCCACAAATAAATTTTCCGATTCTTTAACCGTCAAGCCAAACTTTTCCTGTACTTGTGCGATCGTCTTAAATTCACTGTATGACATTGATTGATCCTCATTTTGCGGTTTATCTTACTTCTATCTTTCGCTAATTTTGGCTTATTGCCATTGTTTGAGAAATAGATAAAAGTAAAGGATTTCTTCAAATAGTTGGTTGAGAGCTTGTTCGATTTCTTTACTAAGTAGATCTCTAACTGTCCTATAATCTTTATAAGTTTTCTAAATAGAAACACTTTGCGGCGTGCTTAGATTAGTTTGGGAAAAACAAGTCAATTCATATATCTAAACCTGGGATCTTTGGCTGCATCATCTCCTGTTTCTCTTTATTGGTATATGCAAGACTTTCTAATATTGACTGACCTTTCTGACTACTTAGATCGTAAAACTTGAGTTGTTTAACTTCTGGATATCCCATCTTTCCCTGTTTATTTTCCCAATTAGTACCAAACAGAAAACTCCACTGCTGTTTATCATCTGATTGAGCTTGTCGAATTTGCCAATGTTTTTTTGGTAACTTATAAATGTAATCCGTTAATCTTTTGTATTTATCAGAGCCGAAAGATTTAAGACAGCGCTTAACTGTGGTTGCAGAAAAATAGATGAGTATGTCTAAAGTCTGTAAATGCTTTTGAGAAAATACTTCAGTCAATTCATCAAAAGGTACAGTACCGTTTTCGTCCGAGTATAGTAATCCATACAATTTTTTGTTGCCTTTCTTATGATATTGATAAAGTGTTTCTGATATTTTTTTAATAGCCAAATGATTATCGTAAGGAAAATACTCAGCTTGACATGGAAAAATTGATATATTTTTCTTTAATGCTTCTATTACTGTTTCATTTACATCAACAAAATGACAACGAGTCTGAACCTGACGCTTTGTAGCTTCCTGCAAAAAAATTACGGGGCTGCCCTCTCCATATTCCTCTGTAATTCCAGGACCAGCGTTTAGATCAATGTAGTAATATTTATGGGATAGCCAAAAATTATTCTGATAGGTGTCAAAAATCCCTTTACAAATTCCTAAATGTACATCCACAAAATATCTAAAATGATCCTGCTTGGTAAGTGTATTTTCACTAAATCCTTGACCAGACGAATTAATTGGCATCCTATTTTTCCCTTAATAGGTGTATATTTCTAGAAATATAGCATATAGTCTAATATAGTATATTGTACGGTTTTCAAAAATCTGAGGTTTTGTTATGGATACTGTAAGAGGCACTGAAACTGTCGCTAGTCCTCTACAGGAAAGCGCACTAAGAAAAAAAGGACTATGTGACTACGTTATTAACGTTGCCTCTGGTTGTCTGCATGGCTGCACATTTTGCTATGTCCCCTCAACCCCAGTCATCAGAACCAGACAAGCGCAACTAGCCCTCAAGGGCGTTGATAACCCTCAAATGGACTGGGGGAAATATCTTTTTGTCCGTGAAGGCATTGCCGAACAACTAGAAGAAATTCTTAGTCGTAAAAGAACTTGGAAAACCACAGAATCAGGACAAGGAGTCGTCATGCTCTGTTCTGGAACTGATCCTTACCAAAACCATCAAACTGCAAAAATCACTCGGCAAGTTGTCGAAGTATTACTTAAATATGACAAACGAGTACGGATTTTGACTCGTAGTCCTCTATGGATAAACGATATAGACATTTTGCGATCAAAAAATGTAACTGTTGGCATGAGCTTACCCATGCTCGACGATGAACTCAGTCGCAAGATTGAACCCGCAGCCCCCCTACCATCTGACCGATACAAAGCCATGATGAAGGGATATGAGGCAGGTATTAAGCTTTATGTGGCGATTGCACCCACACCGCCAACAATGCAATTACAAGATTTTCAAAATTTGTTACAGCAGGTAATGAATTTTGAGCCTGAAGTCATTTTCTGGGAACCAATAAATGCTCGTGGGACAAATGGAAAGAGAATGCTCGAAGCAGGATTAGATTTTGTCCGTTCTGTAACTAATAGAGACTCTTGGGCAGATAACTTTATCCAGCAATGGCAAGATATCGAGCAAGCTGCTAACAATATAGGCTGTAAGGATCTCTTGCATATTTGGGTTGATCCAGAACTGCGAGGTTTTGTAGAAGATGATGCTCTAGATTATTGGCTGTTCAGAAAAACAGTAGAAGATTGGGATAACTACACAAGAAAGCCTAAACCATCTGAGATAAAACTATCTCATCCTGTGGCACAACAAGATCAATCAATTCGCAAACAAAATAAATCTAAGAAGGGAACCGTAAAATTAGTAGCGTCTTGACAGTAGTAGCGATCGCTTGTGTGTTAGAAGCATGGATGATTAAGGAGATCTCTGTTTGATTGAGATTAGGGGCGATCTGATAAAATGAACGCCAGAAGCTAACATTAGCAATTACTTACTTGACTATGCAAATCACCCTAGACATACCAGACGATATTGCCGCTACTGTACAAGATAACCTGCCGCAAATATTAGCTCTAGGATTGCGAGAAATAAACGCTAATCCCAATAACGGCTTTTCTGGATTAACGGAAATATTGCATTTCTTAGCCAAACTTCCATCTCCTCAAGAGGTCTTAAATTTACGTCTTGCACCAGACGCACAGCAAGAAATTGATAATCTATTAGAAAAAAATCGTACCCAAGGTTTCAACGAAAGCGATCGCCTGTTATGGCAGCATTATGAATTTATCGAACATCTAGTGCGCCTTGCCAAAACTCAAGCCCTGATTAAGCTCCAGCAGAGTCAATGAGTAAGAGTTATGTTTCCACTAAACTTAGAAAACTAGTCAGCGATCGCGCCCAAAACTGTTGTGAATATTGTCTAATTCCTGAAAGTTTAACCTTAGTTTCCCATCAAGTAGATCATGTAATTGCTGAAAAGCATGGAGGTAAAACCACAGAAGAAAATCTAGCTTTATCTTGTTCACTGTGCAATCAAGCTAAGGGTAGTGATATTGCTTCTATCGATTTAGAAACGGGCGATGTTATTAGACTTTACAATCCCAGACAAGACCAATGGCAAGAGAATTTTCAAATCGAAGAATCTAGTGGTGTAATTTATCCATTGACTGCAATTGGGCGAGTGACAATACAGTTACTAAAGATAAATCGATCAGCTTGCTTGCCATATCGACAGATGATGGCTCAAGCAAAGATATTGATGCAAAAATGATGATGTTTTTTTGGAGGGGCGATCGCTGTTTGATGTTGGTTTGTTGAGGGGCGATCGCTTGTGTGGTGAAAGTATGGATATTTTAGGCGATCGCTTATAATTGTTACTAGCAAGAGAATGGAGTTAAACAAATGATGACTCAAACAATGGTAAAGCCATCTTCGTGGATATCTACAGGAATTATTACCGCAAAAGTTCGCGATCGCTATTTATTTAAGTTCTCTGAGACATTACAAGAGCGCTTAGATAATTTGAATGAATGTCTTAAAGGAATTGGACTAAATGACCAAGAGAAAGCAGAATTAGCGGGAATTTTGGAGTTAGACCAAATTTTTACCTTGCTTAATGCCAAAATTATTAGCGAATCCTAAATTTTACATGGCAATTCCTATAGCAATAAGACTCCAAATAAGACAAAGAGCGAGTTTTTTATGTGAATATTGTCATTCTTCAGAAGAAATTAGTCCCGCAAGGTTTGAGATAGATCACATTCAACCGAGATCTATTGGAGGTTCAGATGACCTTGATAACTTAGCCCTAGCTTGCCAGCGTTGCAACTCACACCATTACAACTTTACACAAGGAAAAGATCCAGCAACATTAAACGCCGTAAATCTATTTCATCCTCGCCATCAAGTATGGAATGATCATTTTATTTGGAGTAACGATGGATATAAAATTATTGGTATTACTGAAACGGGAAGAGCAACTGTAAACCGACTAGACTTAAATGACGAAGTTCGCTGCGAAGCAAAAATTATAAGAGCGAGACAAGCATGGGTGAAAGATTGAGGCGATCGCTTTAGCAAAACATGGGGTGATATGCGATCGCCTTTAATCTCAATCAAATATCACTACATTTCCTTCGGATATAACTTCATCAAGGCTTGTACCTGCTCAGCATGATAGGAACTGCGCGTAAGCGGCGAAGAGACCACTTGCAAAAATCCCATTTCTTCACCAGCGATACGCCATGCTTCAAACTGCTCAGGTGTGACAAACTCATGCAAAGTCAAATGCTTAGCGGAAGGTTGGAGATATTGACCGATGGTGATGATGTCGCAATCTACTACTCGCAAATCGCGCATTACTTCTCTTACTTCCTCATCAGTCTCACTCATCCCTACCATAATTCCTGACTTGGTATAAACCCAAGGCGCAATTTCACGGGCGCGGCGTAAGAGTTCTAAACTGCGCTGGTAGTCTCCCTGTGGACGAACACGGCGATAAAGTCTTGGTACAGTTTCCGTATTATGATTCAGCACATGGGGACGCGCGGAAAGAATCGTTTCTAAAGCTTCCCAATTAGCACAGAGATCGGGGATGAGAAGCTCGATCGTGGTCTGTGGCATCAATTTGCGAATTTCTTCGATGCAGCGTACAAACTGCGAAGCGCCACCATCGGGCAAGTCATCACGATTAACGGAAGTCACCACGACATGCTTCAAATTCATCCGTCGTACTGCTTCTCCGAGGTTAATCGGTTCCATCGGATCGAGAGATTGGGGTTTCTTTTCAAAATCAATATCGCAGTAAGGACAGGCCCGAGTGCAAGCGGGTCCCATAATTAAAAATGTGGCAGTACCTTGGTTAAAGCATTCGCCAATATTCGGACAAGATGCTTCTTCGCACACAGTATTTAGCCCCAAGTCGCGCAGGACTTCTTTGACATTGCCAACGCGCTCCCACTGTGGGGCTTTTACTCGCAACCAATCTGGTTTGACCACCATAAATTTATCTAAATTTAACTTTTATTTATTGTTGATGCATTTTTCGTCACATTTTATATTCTAACATTACTAGATATAGCGTTTAGCAATTCGCAACTGAGGAGAATCGCATATGAAGCTAAGAATATTGACGCTTTTCTTTATTTCAGTTTTTGCTACATTCTTTGCTGCGATCGCCTTTGCTGAAAATACTGAACGGATCCCATTACCGAAACCTGCACAATCTCTCAATCAGGTACCAAGACTGTTTGAGAATAAGAATGGACTCACTAATTTTTATGAGGAGTTAGATGGCATTCCCGAAGTTGACAAATTAGGAATGAAACTACCCTATGGTCTAAATGCTAAAGATCTTATTAGGCTACTTGCCCCTAATCAGAATCCTAACCTTGCGATCGTTGTTGGCGCTAAAGCTTTTCCCTATAGGTTAAATAGCTATGTTGTCATTACTTGTTTTGCCCGAACCCAAAATGAATACGAAGGTCGAATATCATCTTTCTATCGTAATTCATGTGAAAAGGAAAATCGCAAGGCACTGGACTGTAAAAGAGGGATGAGTCACTCAAAGTATTTCTGGGCAAGCTTTTCACATTTTTGCAGTCAATTGCCATAAATCCTTGCTGGATAAGCTTTACAGCTATTTATCACTGCTTGAGCGACCAGTGCCGTTGCCGCGCTCCGTGCGGCAACACTATTTTGGGGTTTATGTCCTGATACAGTTGACGATAGTTATAAGAGCTTGCCAAGATTATTTTGCTTGCAAGTTACCGAAATATTGCTAGAAGATATTGCCAGAAATATTGAACTATAGGGCAACCGCACACGTTTATGAATAAATAACGAAACAAAGAAGGCAAAGTAAAATGACCAATATAAATTAAAAGCAAAAAAGTGCCATGTCTTCT
>NZ_ALWB01000120.1 GCF_000332215.1 Pseudanabaena biceps PCC 7429 | reverse complement strand
TGGGTTTCTGTTTGGCATTGAAAATCGCTCAGTCTCCTTGAGTGCAGATGCAACCGCATATTCTTCGGTATCAAACTGCGAAATTCCCTATACTGGAATAGAGATGCATCTTAAGGGGTTTGGTTTGGTCAAGGTGTTTAGAACGGTTTTCAAAACGAGTTCCGTCACTACATCATCTACCGACCTGACCCTGACAAAATTGCTGAGATTACTCGGGCTCAATTCTTGGACATCCATGATCTGCATTGGCAGATTGAATCTTTCCACAGAACTGTTAAACAAGTTGCCAATATTGAGCGTTTCTTCGTTAGACAGACTGTAGCTATCTCCAATCATATCTTTGCTGCTATTTCCGCTTTTGTCCATTTGCAGTTGCGTTGTATTCACAATTTAATTACGAATTGCTATGCCCTCAAGCGTAATTTGTTCAATGATGTCATTCGTTCTTTTGTCATGGAAAACTTAGCTGATTACAATTATCTCCTACCTGCAAATCTTCTCCCTTCTGTCAATGCGTAACTTCTAGGAATGATATTTTTGATATTGCCTTTTCTCTTGCATTGCAAAATGTTATGGATGAGTATAAGGGAAAAGGCTATCACCTAACTGAGCAATGGCAGTTTAAACGTGATATTGAAACAATGTTGAGTGTTAAGTTTTGGGATGAGTAGATAAGAAACAAATGAAGCGATTAATAAAACATCAGCAATTTAGTTTGTTTGATCAAATATCTCTTTTTTCACAACGTCAATATAGAGCTATAGATTTATTCTCAGGGATAGGTGGAATAAGATTAGGTTTTGAGAAGGCATTTAAAGAGAGAGTAGAGTTTGTTTTTTCCTCTGAAATCGACAAATATGCTCGAATAACTTATGAAAGTAATTTCGGTGATTGTCCCCATGGAGACATAACTAAAATCCCCCCTCATGAAATACCAGCATTCGATATTTTGCTAGCTGGATTCCCTTGTCAACCTTTCTCTCATGCAGGATTAAAAAAAGGTTTTGACGATACAAGAGGCACTTTATTTTTTGATATTGCAAAAATTATAGAATTCCATAGACCAGAAGTTGTTTTTCTTGAAAATGTCAAAGGATTTAAAAATCATGACAAAGGGAATACATTTGCTGTTGTTAAAAGAACTCTTAATAATTTAGGTTATAAAGTATTTGCAGAAGTTCTAAACGCTAAGAATTTTGGAGTGCCTCAAAACAGAGAAAGAATTTATATTATTGCTTTTCAAAATCACGATATTAATTTTGAATTTCCAATAGGAAATAATCAAGGAATCAGGTTAGGCAATATTTTAGAAGCTAATGTTGATAGCAAATACACTATTTCAGATAAATTATGGGAAGGGCATCAAAGAAGAAAAACAGAACACCAAGCAAAAGGTAATGGCTTTGGATATTCTCTGTTTAACGCTGACTCATCTTATACCAGCACAATTAGTGCTAGATACTATAAGGATGGTTCTGAGATTTTAATTGATCAAAAAAGCAAAAATCCAAGAAAATTAACACCAAGAGAAGCTGCTCGTCTCCAAGGTTTTCCAGATGAATTTAAAATCATTCCTAGTGACACTCAAGCATATAAACAATTTGGAAATAGCGTAGCTGTGCCTGTTATTGAGAAACTAGCGAAAAGTATATTAGCTTATTTAGACTAGTTTAATAGGTCTCTATTATAAGACTGTCCCAAAAATTATTTAATGCACGCCATTGTGAGTAAGGTCTATTATTCCCTTGATACATACCACTATCGAAGAAAACTACTCCTTCTGCTACCAGATCAATCCAAGATTCAAAAGTAATTGGTTTACCAAATTGAATATTAGTATACACACCTAAACTATTTTGAAGACACTTAAACCATCCCTTATCATTAAACTTTGATTCGACTCTTTTCTTCATGGAGTTGCTTGTCCATCGAGCCAAAATCAAATCATTGATTTGCATATTTACTGGAATAATATCTTTTTTATTCTGTCTAGAGTCTTGATCGTAACTATAGATTGCAGTAATATCCTTGTTTTCAGTGATTATCAACTTTTGTCCATATCGATTAAAGTTTTTGATTTTAGGAGTGACTTCTCCAGACCAAGAATAACGACCTTTATCTAGCTTGTATGTCCCAAATATTTGCATAAAACAATCTCTATTTACTCCCGTATTTCCAGAAGTAAAATATTTATAATCTTTAAAAATATAATAATCTGCTGACCAATCGCCAAAAGTTATTTTGCCAGAAGTAGTTTGATTTTTCATCTCATAACCAAACAAATCTGCTTCAGTTTTGTTGTTAATCTTAATCCCCATTTGATGCTCAAGCCAATGTCCAGCTTTACCATCATGATCTTGATTTATATTAGATGTATCAGGTTTTCTACCCCTTACATTATTATCAAAACGGTTAATAATTTCTTGTTTACCTTCTTCCACTTTATAGCTCACTCAATAGTTCAGATAGGCTGATGCCTAAACCATTACTGAGCTTCTTCAAATTTAAGTAGGAGGGATTTCTTGCAGATCTTTCTAATAAACTGATGTATGTTCTATCAAAGCCACATTTTTCAGCTAACTTTTCTTGAGATAATCCAAGGATTTTCCGTCTTTTTTTAATTTGTTCTGCTAGAAGCTTTAGTGCTAGCTTTGCGTCATCATCCATGAAATAAAGCTAAAATAATGCAGACAAAACAACAACGGACAATTCGTCTCATTTTGAACATAGATTGATATGAATAAGTATCTTGCGATCGCCATTGGCAACACCAGAATTAAGGCGGTTATTTTTGGTGGCGATCGCCAAATTCTTGAAGAATATGCCTTTACCCATGACCAATTACCAATCTTAGAAACGAAGCTTGTGGATCGAGATTTTGCAGATATTGCGATCGCTTCCGTCGTCCCCGATCTGCTCACCATCTGGCATAATCTACCGCAAACTCAAATTATCAAAACGAGCGATGTGCCTTTGCATGGTTTGTACGCCACGATGGGATGCGATCGCGCTTTGGCGGCGTATGGGGCTGGGGAAGTCTATGGCTATCCTGTCTTAGTGATCGATGCAGGAACTGCCATTACCTTAACGGGGATTGATGCGGATAAGGCTTTATTGGGTGGGGCAATTGTGGCAGGATTGCGATCGCAGTTTTGGAGTTTGTACCAAAATACGGCAGCTTTGCCCGATGTACATATTCCCGAAACCTTGCCAAATCGTTGGGGCATGGATACGCCTAACTCAATTCAAGCGGGGATTGCTCACATATTTTTATCAGGTTTACAAGCTTATATCACTGATTGGCGATCGCAGTTTCCGCTCGGTCGAGTAATTTTGACAGGTGGCGATGGCGATCGACTCGAATCTTGGGGGCTAAGAGTAGATGCGATCGACCCACTATTAGTTTTTTGGGGAATTTGGCATTGCTGCCGCAAAACTAAAAACCCAGAAAAAATTAAAGGGGATCACTTTTAATCTAAAATTATCAGAAAAGCATCATATTTAGATCGTGAATTTTAATCCTCAGCTTTGTCGTAACGAAAGTGAAGTCGAAAGTAAATTAATTGTGCAGTATCTTTTGCCCATGCTGGGTTACGATGCGAGTAAGTGGCATCAGGAAGTTGCTCTAGGTAGTATTCGTTTAGATTTTTTAGCATTAATTTCCCCAATCATCCCCGCTAGCTCCAACTCATTCCCCAAAGCATCCCCAAAAATATGCGTAGTAATGGAGGCAAAACATCCCAAACAAAACCTCAATTTTCATGTGCGTCGTCTTAGGCGTTATTTAAGCAGCCTACAAGTTCTATATGGAGTTTTAACTAATAGCAAAGATTTTCGGATTTATGAACTTGAGGGCGATGGGATCAATCTAATTTTTCAATGTCAAGGCTTAGAAATAGCTGACAAAATGGCGAAAATTAAAGATATCATTGGCAGGGACAAATTAGCAGGACTAGAAGCTAGTCAATCCCAATCATCGATTGATTTCCCAATTCCAATTCCGATTCCAATTAAGAATATAACTTTACCTTCGGAACCTATTTCACTTGTAACTTCAGAATCTATAACCATGAAAACGATCGCAATCTATCACAACAAAGGCGGTGTCGGTAAAACCACAACAACGATTAATCTAGCCGCAGCCATGAGTCGGAAAGGATTAAAGGTATTGATTATTGACCTTGATAGCCAAGCAAATACCACCTATGCGGCAGGGTTAATGAAATTTGCCAATGAAGACGATGATATGCTCAAAGACAGCAATGTTTATAATGTCATCCATTACCCCCGCTCCAACTACATTCCTGAGATTGCCTTAAAAGGAAGTTTTACCTATCCTGAAGTAGATGTCATTCCCGCCCATATCAATTTGATCTGGCAAGAAAACACCCTCGTCGATCAAGAGAGTTCTAAATTTCAATTGGTCAAGAAGTTGGAACTTGTGAAGGATCAATACGATGTCGTTTTAATTGATACACCCCCATCGCTCAATCTATACGCCAAAATCGCCCTAATCGCCTGTGATTATTTAATCATTCCTTCCGATCTAAAACCATTTGCGAATGAAGGTTTGCGTAATGTCAGAAACTTTATTCAAGAGATTGATGAATTTCGTAGTTATACCAATCGAAATGGGATCAAGGTGTTGGGGGTTTTACCTTCTAAAATACTCACAAATGCTAATTATATTAAGGCAACGCTTCCCAAACAGGAAAAAGTCATCACAGAACGCTATGGATTTCCAGTTCTAGAAACTCGCATTTTTCAACGGGAAGATTTATCGCGAGCAGTTGATAATTTCATACTCGAAGGAGATATTCAAACTCCTGACCCCAAATCTATTTTCGACTTTAAGCCTGATTCCATATCAGCCGCTGAATTTGAAGAACTCGCCAATGAGATTCTCAATAAGATAGGAACGCGCCCATGAGTCTCCTGACATCTTCGATCGATCTTGATATGATCGCACCGCCATTAACAGAAAGTCAACTGCAATTTCCTGCCAGTGAGATTGATCATCTCGCGCAACTATTTTTACAAGTCGGTGACACAGTTCGACCAATCATATTAAGGAGAATCTCACCAATTTCCTTTGAGATTCTGGAAGGATATTTTGAATATTATGCAGCGATGAAAGCACAGGAAATAGATGATCAATTCACAGCCATTCGCGCCTATGTAGTTCCACCCGATCGCGAGTTAGCGATTCTCAGTCAGTATCAATTTTTGCGATCGCTATCCACTCCACTTGCTAACGAAAAGACAGATTCCTTACCAATTACCCCTAGCGAAAGGCAATCCGACTTAGAGAAAATAGAACAAACAATAGAACAAACAATAGAACGAACAATTGCCAATCGCTTAGACCAGAAAATTGCTGCCACCATTGAGCGCATAGTCGAAGAAAAAATTGGTTCGAGCTTTCAAGCCATGACCAAACAAATAACGAACCAGATAACACAACAGTTGGATATACATTTATCGGAGATCAAGCGATCGCTATTATTGACACCAGTTACTCCTCCAGTTGCTCCTCCAATTAATCAGATTATCGAATCTTCCGCACCTCCAGTTGAGACTATTTTGGAATCTGTAACCAAGAAACCCAGTAAATCTACACGAACGAATCAACCCAAGACTCGATCATCAGGATCGTCTCCGACAAAATCCGCTATCAAGGAAAGCGATCCGAAAGTAATAGAAGTTCTTAGGGAATTGAATACGTTAAATTTTGGCGATTTAGAATATAAGCTATTAAAATCCAGAAGTAAAAAGTTTGCTAGACCGATTTACGAATTAAGGTTACAGCAACCCGATCAAAAATTCCAATCGATCCTCGATATCACTAAGGTTGAGGGAATTGCGGAAAAAACTATACTAAAAATTATTGCTGCATGGTAGCTGCATGATAATTATATAAGTAAACTTAAAACTTAGAAGAGCATACCGCCCACTATGTGGGCGGTATGCTCTCTGGTTCTAGCTACTTACAGCGCTTCGCGCTCAAACCCAAACCAAGGAAATTTTTGAAAGCGTTGCAAAGCAACGCTTTCAAAAATTTCCTTGTGGTTCGTTTGATCGATAATTGCTGTAAGTGAACTACTTAGCAAGAACAGTAAGAGAGAAACTGTAAACGATTGCTAAGTTTAATAAATTTAGCTTAAGAAGAATTTTTTGATGTCTGATTACCTCATAGGATTATTTTGATTAAAAAAAATTTTATAGGTAATTAGACTTAAGCAAAAAATTATGACATACCTAACCCTGAACTTATTAGCAGCCGTACCTACAACCCCAGTCTGGTCTCCCAG
Organism: Pseudanabaena biceps PCC 7429; assembly: GCF_000332215.1. Taxonomy (GTDB): domain Bacteria; phylum Cyanobacteriota; class Cyanobacteriia; order Pseudanabaenales; family Pseudanabaenaceae; genus Pseudanabaena; species Pseudanabaena biceps. The sequence continues at coordinate 10,956 of NZ_ALWB01000120.1, read as the reverse complement.
CGTAGCTCTGATTATGATTACCGCTAATTTATTTGCATTAGTTGTTGCTCGTTATGGTATCCAAGTCAAGGGTGTTGGTCCTAGCTTACCTGTAGAGCTTCCAGGACTATTTGCAGGTTTTGGTTTGCCAGAATTGCTCGCAGTTACTAGCTTTGGTCATGTCCTCGGAGCTGGTTTGATCTTAGGATTAGCCCAAGCAGGCTTGTTATAACGATTAAAATCGATAGCTTCTAGAATTAACGTGAGTTCGGGATAATTTAAAATGGGCTTTGAGAAAGGGTTTGCTACGCAAACCCTTTCTCAAAGGCTGAAAGTAAAAGCCTTGCGTAGCAAGGCTTTTACTTTCAGCCTTTTATAGCTATAGTCAGTAATGTTAGGACAAAAATCAAACCCAATAGAGAGTTGTGGCGCGAAGCGCCGCAACTCTCTATTGGGTTTGATGTCCTGACTGAAGTGAATATAGCTATAAAATTTGCCAGCTTAAATCGAACTGAATTTAGAATTAAACGAACGGTGCGGAATTTCCCCAACCACCAGTAAAGACAAAACTAGATGATGGATAGCGATCGCGAGGAGCATTCTCGCGTTCTTGCAAATCCGCAGGAAGATTGCTCGTTTCACCTGCATAACCGATCGCGATCGCGGCAATTGGACGCGCCGTTTCAGGAATATTAAAAGTCGCGATCGCCTTAGTTGCATCAAAACCACCCATCTGGTGAACGACAAGATTTAAGGCTGTAGCTTGCAAAACTAACGTCGCCGCCGCTTGCCCAGCATCGTATTCACCCCAAGCATTGGGCTTTCCATTATGCTTAAAAGCTTTTTGGGCGACAATTAAACCCAACACAGGAGCAACCTGCGCCCACACAACATTGCCTGGCACAATGCAATCGAGCATTTTCTGATAATTTACTGTGTCATCTTTGGTAGCGATGATAAATGCCCAAGGTTGATCGTTAAAGCAAGAGGAAGCCCATCGTGCCGCTTCAAATAGTTGGGCGAGTTTTCCTGTCTCAACAAGTTTGCTGTCAAAGGCGCGGGGACTCCATCGCTGAGCAATTAATGGATGAATTTCATGATCAGTCAGTGCTGGTTTTTCCATATTGATATGTTGAGTTGATGAGTTTTAGTTCGTCCTAAGTAGTTAAGCATCATTTAAACCCAAAACTAGAGAGTGTACCGCCCGCTACAAGGGCGGTACGCTCTTCTAGGTTTTAAGTTGACTTATGCTTAGCTACTTAATCAATATAGCAATCTATTTTTGCTCAGGACAGCAACCCTAAAAAGATGAGTGGCGGCGCTAGCGTCGCCACTCATCTTTTTAGGGTTGCTGTCTAACGATTGCTATATAATACTTTCAGCACAATTACTTAGGACGTTATTTTACGCGCATGGACAACACGCTCGATACCCAAGCTATGCGAAGGGCTTTGCATAAATCTCCTAATTATTTTCGCCAAGGATTTGGTCATGGAGAAGAAGCTGAATCCACCATGCGATCGCAATATCATAGCGACCTAATCCAAACAATTCGCGATCATAACTATGTTTATACACAGGGTGATGTGACCATCTATTTAGCGAAATCTTTCGGGTTTTGTTGGGGTGTGGAACGCGCAGTGGCAATGGCGTATGAAACCAGAACTCAGTTTCCTACAGAAAGAATTTGGATTACAAATGAAATCATTCACAATCCTTCCGTGAATGCCAAACTCAAGGAAATGGAAGTTCAATTTGTGCCAGTAAACGATAGCGGAGTAAAGGACTTTTCTGGAGTCGGACAGGGTGATGTCGTAATTTTGCCAGCCTTTGGCGCTAGTGTTCAGGAAACTCAGTTATTAGATAGCCTCGGCAGTAAGATCGTCGATACAACCTGTCCTTGGGTATCCAAGGTATGGAACCGTGTCGAGAAGCATAAAAAAGCGGATTTCACTTCTATCGTTCACGGCAAGTATAATCATGAGGAAACGATCGCGACCAGTTCCTATGCCAAGCGTTATCTAGTCGTGCTAAATATGAAAGAAGCTGAGTATGTGACTAATTACATTCTCAAGGGAGGAGATCGCCAAGAGTTTCTAAGCAAGTTTAGCAAGGCGATCTCCGCAGGCTTCGATCCCGATCGCGATCTCGAAAGAGTGGGAGTCGCGAATCAAACAACCATGCTTAAAGGTGAAACGGAAGCGATTGGCAAGTTGTTTGAAAAGACGATGATGCAAAAATATGGCGTGGAAAATGTTAATGAACATTTTCTGGCTTTTAATACAATCTGTGATGCTACTCAAGAGCGTCAGGATGCAATGTTTGAAATCGTCGAAGAGGATCTCGATTTGATGATCGTCATCGGTGGTTATAATTCGTCCAATACGACCCACTTACAGGAAATTGCGATCGAGCGCAATCTTCCTTCCTACCACATTGATGATGTGCATCGGATTCTATCGGCTGAAGCGATCGAGCATAAGCCCCTCGGTAAAGCAATCGAGCAAGCCGTCAATTGGTTGCCCACAGGCAAAATCAGCATTGGGGTAACTTCAGGTGCATCAACCCCCGATCGCGTTGTCGAAGATGTCATTAATAGGATTTTTACCTTAAAAAATTAATTTTAAATGTTCATATATAGTTATAGCCAATTACAGCAATTACCGATCAAACGAACCACAAGGAAATTTTTGAAAGCGTTGCTTTGCAACGCTTTCAAAAATTTCCTTGGTTTGGGTTTGAGCGCAAAGCGCTGTAAAACCTTACTAAAACCTTACTAAAACCTTATTAAAATTATTAAAGGGATAAAAATGTTACGTTGGATCCTTAGTTGTGTTTTAGCAGCGAGTTTATTAATCACTGGTTGTAGTAGCAGTAGTGGTGTTTCTGCTACTTCTTCTCCGACCTCATCTTCTAGTACCACTTCTAGCACTACAGCTAGTAGCGCCCCTAAGTCGGCATCACCTACGGCTAGCAATACCGATGCCGCTTCTCCTAAGCCTGCGGATAGCTCAGTAGATCCTGCCATTGCTAAGTTTGTCCAGCTCAAGGGAACAGCCACCGTAGAGTTAAAACTAAAATCTGGAATCGTTAAAATCGACATTGATGGTGACAATGCCCCAGTGACCGCAGGAAATTTTGTCGATTTGGTCAAACGTGGAGTCTATAACGGGTTGAATTTCCATCGGGTAGTTAAGGAGCCAACCCCCTTTGTGGTTCAAGGTGGCGATCCCCTTGGCAATGGTACGGGTAATTTTATCGATCCCGCTTCATCTCAGCCCCGTTATATTCCCTTAGAAATTTTGCCTGATGGGGCGAAACAGCCTGTCTATGGTGAAGTTTTACCCCCTACCAAAAAGCCAAAATTGCGTCACAATAAGGGCGCGATCGCGATGGCAAGATCTCAGTCTCCTAACTCTGCATCCTGTCAGTTTTATTTTGCCCTCGATGATATTTATTTCCTCGATGGTTCCTATGCGGTGTTTGGCTACGTGACCGAAGGTATGGAATTAATCGACAAAATTCAAGTAGGCGATCGCATTGAGTCGATCACGATCACTAAAGGTGCTGAAAATCTCAAACAACCCACCTAATCAAACGTGAGTTCAGGATAATTTGAAACGGTATTTGAGAAAGGGTTTGCGTAGCAAACCCTTTCTCAAATACCAAAAGCAAAAGCCTTGCGGAGCAAGGCTTTTGCTTTTGGTATTTTAAAATTTGCCAGCTTAACCCGAACTGACGTTAAGAAATGGCTACGCCGTTTCTTAGCTTGGTATAGTCGATAGGAGTTTGTTACAAAAAAGAGGGAGACGCTTTGCGTCTCCCTCTTTTTTGGTTTATCTGACACGAATGATTCTCTTCTCGATGATGTATTGCTCTCCGCGATCGTGGTTGTATTGCCAGTCGTAGTTATTGGAGCGGTTACTATAAATTACCGTTGGCGAATTAATCCTATACCGAGAATTACCGTAGTAAGAAGGTGACGAAGGATAGACTTCTTTGACGATAACTGATCCATTATTATGCCAATTATGGTATTCGTAGCGTTCTTGGTAATAGGGAACAGAGTTGTAGCCAGAGTAATAGGTATGAGAACGATAGGAAGGACTCGATCCTAGCCTAATGTTGATCGATACATCTGCCATTGCTGAGGATACCCATGTCCCCATTGCTCCGAGAGAAGCGATCGCAGCTATTAATAATTTCATTGGTTTATGCTCCTTAAGATTTAACAACACAATGTAGAAGCCACCTATTACCTACTTTATCTCAAACCTTATAGTCCTAGTCAGTTTTTTGAGCCAGTTTTTTGAGCTATAGTACCAACCAGCGGTTAAGCATAATTAAAAAAACAAACCAGAGAGCGTACCGCCCGCGTAGCGGGCGGTACGCTCTTCTAGGTTTTTAAGGTTACTTATGCCTAGCTACTTAATAGCATTAAATCCTATTAAGATAATGGAGCTTTACTGGAGTCTAAATGAGCTTAACTCTTGCTGATATATAAAATTTTATTGATATATTAATGATATATGTCCTATTAATTTTGCCAAATTTATCAATTGCAACCATAAAACCTTTACTGTATACACAGTAAGCACTTTGGCTTATATATGACTTTCAACTATCTCCAGTCACTTAAATATCAGGATTTGCATTAAAATTTATAGTAGTCTATAGGCTTAAAAATATAGATTCTCAATATGTAAGCCCATGAAATTCTTGATCGAGGTCTTCAAGAGGGGAGCCATCCTAGCGATCGCCACTGCTATAGTTCAGATTTTCAGCGAAGCCCCCACGAAGGCTCAGGGGATCGTACCCGCAGCAGATGGAACGGGGACATTAGTCCTGCCCAATGGGAAAACGATAGACATAACAGGCGGAACGCAAGCAGGAGCCAACCTCTTTCATAGCTTCCAAGAATTCGGCTTAAGCCAAGGACAAATCGCCAACTTTATCAGTCAACCGAATGTCCAAAATATCCTGAGTCGAGTGGTGGGAGGTAACCCATCGATAATTAACGGACTGATCCAAGTAACGGGAAGTAACGCCAACCTCTATATCATCAATCCATCGGGCATCGTCTTCGGAGCAAACGCAAGTCTAAATGTCCCCGCCGCCTTCACCGCCAGCACCGCCACAGGGATTCAGGTCGGGAATGGATGGTTTGGCATTAATAGCAGCCTCGCAGAGATCAAAACTCTCATCGGAACACCCAACGCCTTCGCCTTTACGGCTAGCTCTACCGCAATTCCCACAGGAGAGACAAAAGGAGCGATCGTCAATCAAGGGAACCTCACCGTAGGGAATGGGAACAGCATCACCCTCGCGGGAGGAATTGTGATTAACACAGGAACGATAGATGCTCCCAATGGCAAAATCAACATCACCGCCACCCCCGATGGGAAATACGTAAAGATCTCCCCCGAAGGAAGTTTATTAAGTCTGGATCTACCCATCGCCGACCAACAAGCCGTAGGGAACAGTCGCCCGATTGAAGGACTAGATCTATCGCAATTGCTAACAGGGAGTGCTAATACTCCAACTCAAGCAGGAAGCGCAGTTATTAGTGGAAATCTGAGCGCAACAGGAATAGACCTACTCGCCGATCGCTATGACAGCAGCCAAGCGAACCTAAACTCCCCAAATATCCAGCAGGGGTGGAACGTCGTATTTATCGATAGCGCTGTCAAAGACTACCAAACCCTGATCGATGGAACCAAAGGCGGAAGCAGAATCAGCGTCATCGCCAGCAGTCAAGGCATCCAGCAAGTTACGGATACCCTTGCCAGCATTACGGGAGCGAATAGCCTGCATATCGTATCGGAAGGCAACGCAGGGAACTTCTGGCTTGGCAAAGACTTTGTGAGCAGCAGCGACATAGCCAACTATGCCGCTGAACTGCAATCATGGGGCAAAGCGCTCTCGCCATCAGCGATCGTGTTGCTCTATGCCTGTAACCTTGCCAAAGGACAGGATGGAGCCGCTTTTGTACAGTCGATTAAAGGATTGACAGGGCATGAGGTCGCAGCTTCCAGCGATCGCACGGGAAGTGTTGCCTCAGGCGGCAACTGGACTTTGGAATATCAGACAGGTGGAAGTCCCGCCGCGATCGCTTTTGAGAGTAAGGCAACAAATGCATACCAATATGCGTTGGCAACAAACACAGTAACGAATGTGAGCGATAGCGGCACGGGATCGCTACGTGATGCGATTACGACCGCATTGAATGGTGACGCGATCGCCTTTGCACCTAACATCAATGGACAGATCATTTATCTGACCAGCGGCGGGCTTAACATTGCTAACAGCCTCGCGATTAATGGAAATGGCAAGACAAATACGGTTATTGAGGGGAGCTTAAATGGAAACAACGGAATTTTCTACATCACTGGTTCGCCTACTATCTCCTTCAACGATTTGACTATTCAGAATGGCAACTATGCTGGAGGTGCTGCTATTTTCAACAATAGCAGTGGCACGATAAATATTAGCAACAGTAACCTGTCTGGCAATTTTTCATCAGGTGGTGGGGCTATTTACAGCAATGGAGGCACGGTAAATATTAGCAACAGCAATCTGTCTGGCAATACTGCCTCTTTTGGCGGTGCTATTTTCGGCATTAACACCATACTAAATATTGACAACAGCATCCTGTCTGGCAATACTGCTGCTGTGGGTGGTGCGATTGTTGCTCAAGGTGGTGCGCTAAATATTAGCAATAGCACCCTGTCTGGTAATTATGGTCAATCTGGTGGTGGGGCTATTTACGCCATTGCCCCAATATCCATCAGCAATAGTACCCTATCTGGCAATTCTACGGATGCTTATGGTGGGGCTATTTACCAAAATGGTTCCACCTTGGATATTACTAACAGTACCCTGTCTGGCAATTCTGCTGGTTTTTATGGTGGGGCTATTTTTAATTATGGCATCACATTATCAATAAGCAATAGCACCCTGTCTGGCAATTCTGCTGTGGGTGGCGGTGCTATCTTTAATGCTTACGCTGCGGTAACAGTTAACAGCAGCACGATTAGCAATAACTCAGCCGATTCATCATCAACTGCCATACCCTACAATACAGGTGGTGGTATCTTCAACTTCTTTGGCACGGTCAGCCTTGCCAATACGATCATCGCCGCCAACTTTGATACCAAAAATAATTCAGGAACGGGAACGCTTAGCCCCGATTTATGGGGCGCGTTTGTCGATAATGGCAACAATCTCATCGGTGATACTACGGGCAGTACGGGCTTCACGAATAGCACACTCTTAGGCAATGCGAGCAACCGCCTCGATCCGCAACTTTTACCCCTCGGCAACTATGGCGGCAGTACGCAAACCCAATTGCCCAAGCCCACTAGCCCCGTTATCAATGCGGGAAATAATGCAACCAAAACCACCGACCAAAGAGGCTACAGCCGTATCGTGGGAGGAGCGGTTGACATCGGAGCTGTGGAAGTTCAAGGCTATACCATTTCGCCCGTAAACGACAACAAGGGCTTTCAGCTTACGGAAAACAATTCCAATACGCCAATTCCGAACATTCCCATCACGGTTACCGTTACTTCTTCTTCAGGAGAAACGACATCCTACACCACCACTACCGATGCCTCAGGTATCGCAAGTTTGCAATCCTTGCCAACTAGTCTAGGCACTTTTACGATTAGCGGCGCGATCTCAACCAAGGCTCCCGTTACATCTAATTCCATCACGATTACTAATGCTTCTGTGTCAAATAACGCTTTCTTGCCAACTAACACTTACAAATCACCAAGGCAAGATGCCGCAGATAAGGAAGTTGATGGTCATCATACTGATTGTTCGCAAAATTCGAGTGGAACTCTCGATCAAAAATGTCTCACCACTATCTCTAAATAATGGCGTTAATATACTTGACACACCACGCAGATTTTACCCCCCTCAGTCCCCCCTTGAAAGGGGGGAAGTCTAAGTTCTCCCCCTTTCAAGGGGGAGTTAGAGGGGGTTTTAGAGATTTGGTGCGTCAAGTATATTAATGCCCTTTTTAAGGGGGATTGAGGGGGATCTAACCCTTGAAACGCAGACAGATATACCTGCCAACTTAATTTAGAAAATCAAATAGAAAATCGAAATGAATAGCCCGAACGCCTTCATCCCCTTTGTTCTTACATTGTCGAGTTTTTCGATCCTTGCCAATATTAGTTGCAACTCGCGCCTCATGGAAGCATCAGCCTTAGAACAGAAAGATATCCATTTCCTTAATACTCCCAAAAGTTCTAAGCTAGTAGGGAATGAAATCGCGCCAGCACCCACATCACCATTATTAGTCGCACAGGCGATCGCTATCAAAAAGGTTAATGTCATCGGCAGCACCCTATCAGACAATGCCGACTTCAGCAGCGCGATCGCCAAAATATCCGCAGCCCTTGAAGGCAAACAAGTATCCGCCGCAGAAATCCAAAAAGCCGCGCGATCGATATCCCAACTTTATGCCGATCGCGGATATACAACATCTCGCGCCGAAGTTGATTCCAATCAAATTGTCGATGGAGTTGTCACCATTCGCGTAATTGAAGGTCGCATTGAAAAGATCGAAATTCAAGGCTTAAACAATACCAATCCCGATTATGTGCGATCGCGCCTTGAGTTAGGTGTGGGCATTCCCGCCAATACCACCAAAATCGAAGACCAGTTGCGATTGCTGCGAGCAGACCCAATTTTTAAGAATGTCGAGGCAAGCCTGAAAGCAGGGAGCCAGCCCGATAGCAGTATTCTCTCCGTAAAATTAGAAGAATCCAATCAATTTGGCGGATTTGGCAGTTTCGATAACTATTCTCCTCCTGCGGTAGGTGCGGAACGCTTAGGCGTGGGATTACTCTATCGCAATGTCACGGGCAATGGCGATACCCTTTCGGCGGCCTATTATAGAACTACCACGGGAGGCTCAAATCAATATAGCTTTTCCTATAATTTGCCGCTCAATCCCATGAATGGAACTCTGACGCTGCAATATTCGCCTAGTAATTTCCGCATCACCCAAACTCCTTTTGATGTATTTAACATCAATGGTAATAACGCTCAGTACGATGTCAGTTTTCGACAACCGTTAGTGCGATCGAGCATCGAAGAATTTGCGCTGACCTTGGGCTATAACTATCAAAACGGGCAAACATTTTCCTTTAACGATCTCGCCACGCCCTTTGGTACTGGCCCCGATGCTAATGGCGTTAGCAAAACCAGCGTACTTCGCTTCGGGCAGGACTATACCCTGCGCGATCTTTCGGGTACTTGGGCTTTGCGATCGCAGTTCAATCTGGGCACGGGGCTATTCGGTTCGACCTATGTCACTACCCCTAGCGGCTCGTTTTTTAGCTGGCTCGGACAGGTGCAGCGCTTGCAGTCCCTAGGTACGGACTCTATACTGATTGCTTCTTTGGATGCACAACTATCTGCCGATCCCTTGCTGCCTTCGCAACAGTTTATTATTGGGGGCGGTCAGTCCCTGCGTGGGTTTCGTCAAAATGCCCGATCTGGTGATAATGGCATTCGATTTTCGTTAGAAAATCGCAATACCATCGTTCGCAACGAACAAGGTGTGCCAGTCCTGCAAATTATTCCCTTTCTAGATGCTGGGGGTGTGTGGAATAACTCTAAAAATCCCAATACTTTGCCCGCGCAAAACTTCTTGGCTGGCGGTGGTGTCGGATTTCTGTACACGCCATGGGAGCGCTTAAATTTGCGCTTGGATTTCGCCATTCCTTTTGTCAACCTCAGCGATCGCGGTACTAACGTGCAGGAGCAGTCATTATATTTCAACCTCGGCTATCAATTCTAGGTTCACTCTAGAACTGATAGATGAGTGGCGGCGCTTCGCGCCGCCACTCATTATATATTTGTGTCTAGTGCGATCGGCTTATTGCTGAAATTTTTGTCTTAAGGCGATCGCTACTTGCGGGGTTACTAGATGACCGATTTCGCCACCAAAGCGAGCAATTTCCCGCACTACACTACTACTCAAAAAACTATATTCATTGGAAGTAGATAGAAAAACTGTCTCGATGTCATTTGCCAAGGTCTTATTGGTGTGCGCCATTTGCAATTCCAATTCAAAATCTGAAACCGCCCGCAATCCTCTAATTAAAACCTGTGCTTGTTTGAGATGGGCATAGGTGACAGTTAAACCTGTAAAGGTATCGACATCAACATTGTCGAGATACTGGGTTGCTTCGCGAATCTGTAACATTCTTTCCTCCATCGTAAATAGAGGCGTTTTATTGGGATTTCGTAAAACCGCAACTATCACGCGATCGAAGAGATGACTGCCGCGTTTAATAATATCGAGATGCCCAAAGGTAATCGGATCGAAACTACCTGGATAAATAGCAATCAACGCAGTCACCAAATCACTATGCAAGCAATTATAGCTGTTGCTAGTGCAAGTTTTGCTTGGGACTAATCCCAAAAGATGATTAGTGGGGCGAAGCGTCACCAATCAAACAGGGAGACTTGCTTGCTAATTTAGTAAATTCGTCAGGGGCAAAAAACTCATCATTATTAATTGGCAGGCGATCGATATATTGACCGAAAGTCGTCTTTAAATAAACATCTCGGCATTCGACTTCCTCTAGATTTGTCTGAGGGTAGTGCTAAACAGGTAAGGATGGGCGGCGCGAAGCGCCGCCCATCCTTACCTGTTTAAATCCTTTCCTTTTTAGGACTACTGATAACCTGAGTCACGTTTCCATTTTTTACGCCCATGTTTACGGATATAACGGAGATTTTGGTCACGGGGATGTGGTGCAGCATTGGTATTGCCATGAAGCCAGATTTTGGTCATCTTTGCGCGGAGGAATCACGGCTTTAGCACCATGTTGGGCTATCTCGTCATAACAATGACGATGGTCATAGGCTCCATCTGCGGAAACTTGAGCGATTTCAGCATCAATGCCTTCGAGAATATCGGCGAGTACTTCACCATCGTGGCAATCATTCATG
>NZ_ALWB01000119.1 GCF_000332215.1 Pseudanabaena biceps PCC 7429 | reverse complement strand
AGGGTTGCTGCGCTCCGCGCAGCAACCCTCTTTTTTATGTCCTGATACAGTTGAAGGCAGCTATAAAACTATGTTTGGATTTTTTGTTGTGATTCAGGCTTGAGAGTGGTTGGAAAGAATTAGGCGATCGCAGTTGTGAAGGAATTGAAGAACTAAGAAGAAATAATTTGAGTTTTTATTGAGAGATGATATTTATCTCCAATATTTTAGGCGGGAATATTAGACAGGAATTACTAAGCGATAGGATTGACTCTTGATGATGATGGAAAGTCCGAGGTAAATCAAGACAAATGGAGCGATTTTCCGTCCGAAGCGAGCGACAAGATAGGAAATTCCTGGAAAACGAGTCAGATTATAGGAACAGAAGCACCAGAAACCAATGGTCATGTAACACATCGTCAAGATAATGCCGAGACTGGGCAAACTGCTGCTCGCGAACAAAGGAATATAGACTCCCACATTGTTCCCCCCATTGGAAATAGTTACTGCCGAAACTCGGTGGGTTTTGGGGTCTTTGAGGGTTGACCACAAGGATTGACTTAGACGAGGTCTACCAACTTCTGTATTGATATGTTCTACTTCTTCAGCTATCTCCTTACCATCATCTTCTTCTTTACTCATTAATTGATGAATACCAATCATGATCGGCAAAATGCCAAGCAAACCGACCCACATATCCGAGACGATCAACCCACCAAAGAAACCAATTAGACTTACCCCTACTAATGCTGTAAACCCAAGGAATTCCCCAACTACTACGTGACGGGGGCGAAAATTGCGGCTAACCTTGCCGAAAAAAGAAGTGAGATAGATATTATCGTCAAATGTTGTTGCTAATGCTACTGCTGCGCCCGTTGCGATCGCTCCTTCCAACCAACTCATCTTAAATTTGCCTCTTCAATATTTATTTCATTGAGTTGATAATAGAGACTTCTTTCCATAGAAACAAATGTTGTTTCTTCTTAAAATGATAACCCTAGGTTATAAGACCCCAAAGATGAATGGCAGCGCGAAGCGCTGCCATTCATCTTTGGGGTCTTATAACCTGAGCTGCTATAGCAATCCTAAATGAGTTGAGGGAGGCTTCGACTTCGCTCAACCATCGGTATATAAGGACTGAGCGAAGTCGAAACCCTATTTTTCTGTTGAATGATTTAGGACTAAAATTAGTTCGGTTTGAGTTGGCAAATTTCTCACAACCCATTTCAAATTATTCTGAACTCACGTTAGGACTAATATATTAATAGCTTTAAGTTATTACATTAACAAGAAAGAATATTTGATCTTATTAATTGAGGAGTCTATATTTGTGTTGTTCTCTGTAGAGCATCAATGACAATAGATCCTATCCTTTTAACGCGTGAATTCCGTTAATTAATAACATGAATGCCATACTAACTTCAATTCCTACAGCCCTAACTGCTTTTACGGCAACAAATCTAGATGATGTAATTATTTTGCTACTCTTTTTTTCTCAAGTAAGTTCGACGTTCCGCAAAAGACACATCGTGATGGGACAATATTTGGGATTTGGAGCGCTAGTATTAGCGAGTTTATCAGGATATTTTGGTGGACTACTCATGCCACGCGATTGGATCGGAATGCTTGGGATTTTACCGATCGCCATTGGATTGAATCGACTGTTTATCCCTGAAACTGAGGATAACGAATCTGAGGAAAGTCAATCGGTGCAATCAAATTCTTGGTTATCCAGTTTACTATCTCCGCAAGTTTATAGCGTCGCGGCGGTTACCTTTGCCAATGGTGGCGACAATGTGGGCATTTATGTGCCACTCTTTGCTAGCAGCACCTTAGAAGGTTTATTGGTAACTTTAGTGGTGTTTTTGCTGATGGTGGGGCTATGGTGCTATGTAGCCTATCGACTCATCCAAGTTCCAGCGATCGCCGATTCTCTGAGCCGCTATGGTAATTACCTTGTACCTTTTGTGCTGATTGGCTTAGGAATCCTCATCATGATCGACAGCCATACCCTTGAAAATCGAGGCTTGGTAGTTCTTAGCCTACTAATTGGAGGCCTAGTAGTCTTCAATCTCGGTCGAAATATTGCAGAAATCAATATTCTCAAGCCCCTTCAAGCTAAAGAGCCACAATTGGACTAGTACAAGGTTTTTATCTCAAAGTTTTTATTCCAAGGGTTTTATCCCAAGGGTTTTATTTCAAAGTTTTACTAATTGTTACTTACTACACGTACTACTTCTCTTACCACTTAATCTTACTACTTAGGATCAAAATCATGAAATTCTTACAAGCAATATTGGTCGCTCTTATCTTATTGTCGAACTTAGCGATCGCTCAACCATCCTTTGCCAATAAGCCTCCTCTCACGAGTAACCCTGACTATATCGCTGTTACCAATGATCTCGCAAAAGCAACCGATCCCACCGAAATCGCTAAACTTCAGTTTGAGAAGTATGTCATCGAAACAGGAGAATCCTTTGCCGAATGCCGTAACTTAACAGCTAATCCTTTGCCAGTCTATGGCAAGAAATCTAAACTGGATGGATCTACCTTTGATAATACTCTCTATACTTTACCCAGTGGTGGAACCACCAACGAGGATTGGAATTGCCAAGGCATTTACTTAGAGAAAGGTTTAAATAATGATGGTCAACCAGTTGCCATTAAGCTTGTCACTGGTACGCAAATGGTTGCAAAGGCTGATCCTGAAACTGGTGCAATTAACCTTAATTTCCCCGTAACCAGAATTTTCAAGAATAGTGAAATTAACTGGTTAATCCCCACTACGACAGAAGAGCTCTCAGCATTAACTTTACCCCAAGCTCCCTTGGATTAATTGATTAAGAATGGGCGGCGCTTCGTGTCGCCCATTCTTACCGTATCAATTAGGACATAAAACCCCAAAGATAAGTGGCAGCACTTCTTGCTGCCACTTATCTTTGGGGTTTTGCTTTGCCCTAGCTATTTCTTACAGCGCTTTGCACTCAAACCCAAATCACAGAGAAATTTTTGAAAGCTTTGCTTCGCAAAGCTTTCAAAAATTTCTCTGTGGTTCGTTTGATCGATAATTGCTGTAACTTGAAAATCCTTACTAGATTTAGTTTTTAATTCACGAAAGTGTTGTCACATTTTTGTGAATTGGTATTACGTCGCTATAGTAATCCACTGTTTCGATGAGTTAATTATATTTCTTTAATTTCCTTTTTTATTACCGTTATTTTCTTGGATTTCTTCTTTGGATTTCTTTTAAAGAGTAATGTAATTTTCGCTTCAGATATAAAGCCCAAAAGATGGTTAGTAGCGTGAAGCAGCACCAATCATCTTTTGGGCTTTGATTTGTATTAACCAACTCAAGCATTGCGATAAAAGAATTCTTCCAATCAAGATATCTTGCATTTTTTTCGATATATTCCTATATAATTTTGGTGAATAATCATTCCTACGCAAGAAAATCCATATACCTCGAAGTTCAGTAATGCAGCTATTATTTAAGCCCAAAAAGAATGTCGGTGAGGCATCTGAGACATCTTTGTTAGGTAAACAGAATCCCAATCGCGTGCGCGATCATTTAGCCAACGAGAGAACATACTTATCATGGATGCGCATGGCGATCGCCTTGTTAGGTGTGGGGGTAATTGTTGTACGATTGCGCATTTTACGCCCACCGATGCTTCCTACGCCAGGGAATGGTTGGAAATTAGGATTAGCATTTTCCATTATTGGTATGCTGACAGTGTGGCTTTCTACCCATCACTATTTTGCCGTGCGGCGTGATATTGACGCAGATACCTTCGAGCCACCTGATCGCTGGGTTGTTTTGTTCAGCCTCGCAATTACGCTCATCGGTGCGGGAGTCATCTATTACGTTTTTGCGGCTCCCTTAGAACAAATGAACCTAGTCGTTCCTGATTAAGCCCGACCTTATTTTATTGACGTTTTATTGACGTTTTATTGACGTAGGATATCGCCAAATACTTTTGCAATCCGAGTTTGAAATCTTTGGCTATGGGTAAGCTTGAGAAAGGGACGGTTAATATTTAAGGGGGTAAAGCGATCGCCATTAACTACCCTGACTTCTCGCAATGTCCCTAACTGAAACTCCTTTTGTACCATCAGTTCTGAAATTGCGGCTACTCTGACGCTACTCTCGATCGCCGCTTTTACCATTTCCCCACTACTGAGGACAAGCATAATTTTTAGCTGTGTAGGATTGATCCCCCACCTCTGTAAAGCCTGTTCAAACACCTGTTGAGTCCCCGAACCTGACTCTCGCATCACCCATGCCGTGTCATTGATTTCATCGATCGTAATCTCTTGGCGATCGTACCAAGGATGGGACTTGCCAACTACGATTAATAGGCGATCGCTCGCAATTTCTTCTTGTTCGAGGATTTTTTGCAGAGGAGGCTTGACCTCGGCTTCGATCAAGCCGAGATCGAATAAACCTGCGGCGGTTCCATCACAAATTTCTTCGGTATTGGCAAGGGTGCATTTGATAGAAATGTTAGGATATTTTTCTTGAAACTGGCTAATCTTTGCAGGCAACCAATAGTTGCCAATTGTGAGACTGGTTCCTAACTTCAGCTCACCCCTTTGCAAATCGTTTAACTCGCGTAAACCTCTTTCCATCAATTGGACGCGATCGAGAATATCTGTCGCTTCTGTCTGTAATAAGATCCCTGCATCCGTGATCTCGATATGGCGACCAATCCGATGAAATAGCTTAACTCCATAACATTGCTCTAGACTTTGGACAGCGGCACTAACAGCAGGTTGAGTGATATATAGTTCTTCAGCAGCGCGAGTAAAGTGTAAATGCTCGGCTACTGCCAGAAAGATCCTTAATTGTTCTAGCGTCATTGAGTCTTGGATATCATCGTTATTGAGCTATTGGACAATAATTCTACATCATCCCCAAATACCGTCAAATTAACGCTATATACTACAGCACTTTGTGCTCAAATCCAAACCAAGAAACTTTTTGAAAGTTCTACATCATCCCAAATACCGTCAAATTAACGTTATATACTACAGCGCTTTGCGCTCAAATTCAAACCGAAAAACTTTCAAAAAGTTTCTTGTGGTTCTTTTGAGCAAAAATTGCTTAATGAACTGGCAAGAAAATAAGATACCGATCCAGATTTGTCAGAATCAGTGGGGCGACGGAGCCGTCCCACCGATTCTGTTTTTATATTTGGTACTTCATTAAATCGCAACCCTCTTTTGGGGTTTAATTTTGTCCTAACAAGACTGGCAGCAGCTATAGTTCAGCATGATTAAAAAGCAAACCCTAGAATAGAGTAAAGCCTGCTTCGTGGGCGCTACTCTATTCTAGGGTTTAAGGTTAAAAGATTAAAATGTAGATAAGGATAAATAGATAAAGATAGACATTGATTTATTCATCCTGATCGTATTAAATCCTTGCGTTTTTAGAAGTATCAAAAAGTGATAGTTTTGTATGTAGCTAAGCATAAGTAAAGCTAAAACCTAGAAGCCCATATCGCCTGCTATGTGGACAACGTGCTCTAGTTTGTTTGTTTAACTATGCCGAACTACATCGTTACAAAATTGCTCAGATCGGTAAAGAGAAATGAAAATTCAACTTGTCGTATTCGCAACTCTATTTACTAGCTTAGCTAGCTTTTTGACCTTTGCAATAGATCGCTCTCAAGCTGCCTTAGATTTTTCCCAAATCACAAATTTATCCTCAAGCCCAATATCACAAAACGTTCCATTACCAGAGACCTCGTATCAAAACGCGATCGCTCGTCTATTGAATTCTCCGAAGCTACAACCTGAATGGTTCGCCCCTGAATTTATTGCCAAGGTGCCAATTTTCCAAATTCAAGCCGCGATCGCCAGTCGGAAATTATCAGTTGGCGAATGTCGTCAATTTCAGGGGCAAGATGTTAGCTATCTGGCAGTTTGCGATCGCGGAAATGTCCCTATCAAAATCAAACTAAATGCAGAAGGAAAAATTACAGCGCTTTTTTTAGGTAATCCGCAGCAAACCCTTGATCAAGCTGTGTCAGGATTTAAAAATTTAGAAGGAGAGGTGAGTTTATTGGTAACGGAAGGTAAAACCCAGCGAGTGGGGCTCCGTGTCGATGCCCCAATGGCAGTCGGCTCTGCTTTTAAACTAGCGGTTCTCAAGGCTTTAAAAGAACAAATTGCTGGAGGCAAGATCACTTGGGATAAAGTAATTGCTTTACAGGCAGATCAACAGAGTTTGCCAACTGGCTTGCTCCAATCTTGGTCAGCAGGTTCGCTCCTAACCGTGCAAACCTTGGCGGGGTTGATGATTTCCCTTAGCGACAATACCGCTTCAGATACTTTGATCGATTTAGTAGGCAGAGGAGAAGTAGAACGCTTCAGCTCACGCAATCGACCATTACTCAAAACTCGCGAAATGTTTACATTGCGAGGCTCCAAAAACTCTGAGCTTTTGCAAAAATATCGACTTGCCAATACTGGCGATCGCCTCAAGATCTTAGAATCTATCTCGCGACAGCCATTACCAGATATTTCTGACTTTATCAATAATCCCAAGATATCTTTTGATGTCGAATGGATTTTTACAACTCGCGAGCTATGCTCTCTAATAGAAGATGTAGGGGATCTCCCTTTAATGTCCTTTAATGCAGGGCTGGTAGATCCATCTGAATGGGCAAAAGTTGCTTTTAAAGGTGGTTCCGATGCAGGTGTTCTCAACTTCACAACGTTACTGCAATCAAAGAGTGGCAAATCCTATTGCGTTTCTGTCACTTGGAACAATACTAAACCTCTCAACGAATCCCAACTAACAACTTTATATAAAGGACTGATTGACACGCTCCCTAAATAGATACAAATAAGCCCGATTGGTAAACGATCAATTTAGTTCAGACTCGAATCACGGTAGAATGGATCGGTAAAATTGCAAATCTAAATTGCAAATCTAAATTGCAAATCTAAATTGCAAATCTAAATTACGATTCTAAATTACGATTCTAAATTACGATTCTAAGTAGCTAAGCCTAGAATATTATACCGTCCGCGTAGCGGACGGTATGCTCTCTGGTTATAGTTCTTAATTTAATACCAATTCACTGAAGTGTTGGCTCACTTCTGTGAATTAAAAAACAAACCCAATAAGGTTTTGAGATTTCCAAAATGGTGTTGCCATTTTGGAAATTGGTATAAATTGCAATTTAGAATTGTAATTCTAATTATTTATCCATCTGAATTTGAATTATGGAATGGCTAATCGGTACTGTAGCACTTGCGATTACTATATTTACTGCGACCAATATCGATGACATTCTAGTTTTAACTATTTTCTTCGCACAGGTTGATAGCAAATTTCGCCCTCGACATATTGTTATCGGGCAATATCTTGGCTTTACGGTTCTAATTCTTACCAGTTTGCCAGCTTATTTTGGGGCTCTAATGATTGATCGCAAATTAATTGGCTTATTGGGAATATTACCGATCGCTATTGGAATTAAGCATTTATTGCCAAAAACAGAAAAATTAACTGTCCAAACTCATCCTCATCGGGGAAAGAAAAAATCTCTATGGCTTGCTCCGCAGACCTATCATGTGGCGGTAGTTACCTTTGCTAATGGTGGAGACAATATTGGTGTTTACGTTCCTCTATTTGCTAGTAGTAATGCGGCCACCCTCTTGGTGACGATCGCGACTTTTCTGGTTATGATTGCGATCTGGTGTTATGCTGCCTTCCAATTTAGCAGTCATCCCGCGATCACCAAATTCTTAGAAAAGTACAGCGATGTGATCGTGCCTTTTGTGCTCATCGCTTTGGGAATCTACATTCTCTACGAGAGTCAAACTTATCAGATGTTTCCCTTCTTTAAATAGCTGATATTCGTTCCACGTAACATCAGCTATTAGCTGAGAAGTGATAGCACTTAGTGCTGTCACTTCTCCTTTGGCTCACTATGCAGAATGGATTAACTTCCAGCTCACAGCAAGTAAAATCACAAAAATCAAATAGCGCAAAGACCTTTGAGGGGCTAGTTGGCATAGTTTCGCTCCCAATAAAACCCCTGGCACAGAACCGAGCCAAATTGGCAATACAATATGCCAATCAACAGTACCGAGGCTGAGATGTCCGAGGGATGTGAATCCAAGCAAAATCGCGGCTTGGGTGATGTCTGTCCCTACTAATTTGCGCGAATCTAGCTTAAAGAAGGTCATCAACACTAAAGCAAACAGCGAACCAGAGGAAACGCTTGTCAAGCCCACCATACAGCCTAAGACAAAACCAATGATCACCGTTTTGATTTTGCCATTGGTAGTTTCTAGATCGAAAGTGGGAAAAGAAGGCAGAGATAGATTTGGGGCAAAAGTAGTCAGTATTAATTGAATTAAACCTGCGATCGTCACGAAAAAGATCATTGCTCCGATGGAAGGTAGTAAAAATGAATCTAAACTCCATCCATAGAATTGAATTAAGTGGAGAATGGCAACGCCTAACAAAGCGCCGGGAACGCTACCAAAGGCGAGCCATTTTACTACTTGGGTGTCAAGGGTTTCCTGCCGCCAATGACTGATGCTTGCTACCGCTTTCATCATTGTCGCAGCGACAATATCTGAGCCGACAGCGATCGCCGCAGGTACATTAAACACAAAAATTAACATTGGAGTAATTAATGAAGCCCCGCCAATTCCCGTCAATCCCACCACTGTCCCGACAATGAAACTAAAGCCCGTTAGCAAAAAATAATTCATAAGAATAGGAAACTAAAGAATAAATAGAGCAAATAAATAGAAATATTGAAGCTTTTGATTGAAGCTTTTGATTGAAGCTTAATTAGATAAAAATTTTTTTTAAAAGAAGTATTAAAGGTAATGAACGTAATGCCTAGCTAACCTTAGCCTTGAGGATTCACAAAAGCAAGACTAAATTTCTGGTCAATGGGCAAAACTGCATTGAGATCGAGAACATGGAAATAAACTAGAGCCGCAATTATCACCGTATAGGCTGTTGAAGTAATCACTCCTGAGAAGATTTCCTGCTTTAAACTACGCTTGTTCACCGTATTTTGCAACATATCCTTTGCTCCGATCTGCATGAGCACAATGCCAACTAAATTTGATAACCAATAACCAGCGATCGCCGCAGGAAAAAAACAATTAGCTTGCCATAAACCCACTACATAACCAAAACCATAGGCGATCGGCAAATTGATTATTAGATCGTTCCACCAGCAAAGGGGGGAGAGCAAGTATCCCACTACCAAAAAAATACCCCCCTTAATTTTTTGGGAAAAGCTTCTTGGGGCGGTGTTTACAGGGGATAAATCTGATGATGGAGCAATCTCTAAACTGGGTTGGCTAGTAGTTGCAGGATTGTTTAAAGTCGTCATAAATCTACTGTATCATCGTGTAATTACCGTATTTTATACTGGCGGGAGTATTTATCGCAAATTCGGTAAATAAAAAATCAAAATTATTATCAAAATTATTACTAATGTCCGAATTCTCTAGAGCGTCCTAAATCTAAGTTATTTATAAAAAAATAGGGCATTGACTGCGCTCAGCCGTTGGTATAGGTTGGCTGAGCACAGTCAATGCCTCAACTCCAAAAAGCGGCGCAAAGCACCGCCACTCATCTTTCCTAATCTCTCGCGTAGCTAGGCGCAATTAAATATAAAACCCAAAAACCTATAGCGCACGCTACAGGTTTTTGGGTTTTAATTATTTGGTGAAGGCTATGCTTATTTACTGATCGAGAAAGTTGGGATATTACTTTCAATCAAGCGATTGATATCTAATAATTTGGTATTACTTTCGCCCACAATCAGGGGCAGATTGCCATTCCATCTATCAATAGCCTGTTTTTGTAAAAGTTCAGGCGACAGAGTTTCGCGCAAAATTCTTTGAGACTCCCCTTCCCCTCGCGCTAAATTTACCTTTGCCTCGGCTTCTTTAATCGCTTTTAGAGCAATAAAATCTGCTCGTTTAGCTTCCTGCTCTGCAATTTGCTTCGCTTCTACGGCATCACTAAAGCGCTGGGAAAAATGTACATGAACGAGCGAGATATCATCCACGGCAATATGATAATCAGCCAGTCGCGAGGTTAACAGCGTATCGACTTCATTTTTGACATATCCGCGTTTGGTAATAATTTCTTCGGCGGTATATTCCGCCATTACTGCCTTTAAGACCTCTTCCACCGCAGGATCGATAATGCGATCGATAATTGCAAGGCGATCGCCGATTTGCTGAAAAATGATATTGGCTTGTTCGGGAATAATATGCCAATTCAGGGCAACATCGGTAAATACCTCCTGTAAGTCCTTGGAGGAAGCCTCCGCCGAAATTTCTTGCTTTTGTAACCTTACGCTCAACTTTTTCACCGTCTGCACGATCGGGATGATGGGGTGGATTCCTTCATCCAGAATTTGTGGTTGTACCTTGCCAAATTGCATCAGTACGCCACGCTCGCCGACATTCACGATCACAAAAAAGCAACAAATAAAAGCCGTGCATAAAATCAGTCCTGCTACTAGCTGAAACATTCTCAAATCGGCATTTTTTCGATTGACTTCACGAATACTTTGAGGATTAATCGAACTATTAGTTTGACCATTGAGCAGCCTATCAAGCGATCGCATATCACTCACAAATTTAATTCCAAGCAATTTATACGCAAAAAATTTATGTTGAGAATTAGCATATAGCACTTTTTTAAAAAGCGGGATATGGGAGATTGTTTCGGAAGTTGAATAGTCTCCTAAGTGGCTGGGCGTAATTAAAACCCAGAATCAAAAGCTGTAGCGCAGGCTGCGCTTGCGCTACAGCTTTTGGGGTTTTATATTTAATTGTAACCAGCTACTTAAGGAAAATTTCTTAATTAATGACAATTTAGCACAAATCTACGGTAATTACATAGACATAGCGTATTAATGGTGTTACAACTATTCTTATTTCAATTTTGTGAGGAACGATGAGTATTCTGGTTCGAGATATTTCAAAACGATTCGGTGATTTTCAGGCAGTCGATGATGTTAGCGTATCAGTAGAAAGTGGTTCTTTGGTTGCCCTGCTCGGTCCATCAGGTTCGGGTAAATCCACTTTATTGAGAATTATGGCAGGTTTGGAAGTCCCCGATCGCGGACAGGTATGGATTGAGAATGAAAATGCCACCTATCGTCCTGTCCAACAACGTCAGATTGGGTTTGTATTCCAGCACTATGCCTTATTTAAACATTTGACCATTCGCCAAAATATTGCTTTTGGCTTAAATATTCAGAAGGTTGCCAAAGCCCAAGTAAAACAGAAGGTAGACGAGCTTTTAGAACTGATTCAACTTAAAGGTTTAGGCGATCGCTATCCATCCCAATTATCAGGTGGTCAGCGCCAGAGAGTTGCCTTAGCAAGATCCCTCGCCGCCCAACCCAAAACCCTTCTCTTAGATGAACCCTTTGGGGCTTTAGATGCTAAGGTTCGTAAAGAATTAAGAACATGGTTGCGAGATCTCCATGATCGAGTCCATGTGACAACCATCTTTGTCACCCACGACCAAGAAGAGGCAATGGAAATTTCCGATCACGTGGTCATCATGAACAAAGGTAAGGTCGAACAGATTGGCACACCTGCGGAAATCTACGATCGCCCTGCTTCAGAATTTGTTATGCGCTTTATTGGCGAAACCAACATCATTTCTAGCGCCAAGCGGCACTTCCCCTATCTAGAAATTTCCGATCATGATCGGGTATTTTTACGACCTCACGATCTTCTAATTCAATCAGAACCTGAAACTAACTTCGCTCCTGCCATTGTTAGTTCCGCCTTTAACCTTGGTTGGGAAGGTCAAGCCGAACTCTTGCTCAAAGACGATCAAAAATTAATTGTCAAGCTCGAACGCGATCGCTTTGACAGTTTGGATTTACATCCTCAAAAGGAAGTCTATGTCAAACCTTTGAAAACGAGAGTATTTGCGGAAGCTATTTAAAACCTACTTAATACTTAATAGCGATAGCGAAGATAAATCAAAACCCTAAATATGAGTGGCGGTGCAGCGCACCGCCACTCATATTTAGGGTTTTATGTCCTCAGCAAACCTTACGTTGCTATATACGTTGCTATAAATGTAAAGATAGGCAGCCTAAAGCGTCGCCGATCTTTACTAGCTAGATTTCGTAATGCCATTGCTCGGAACTATCAGCAAGAAACAGTAACTTACGCCCTTTGCGCGAGAGAAAACCACCCTTTTCTAAATCATTAATAATACGCGTTACGGTCACCCGCGTCGAACCAATTAACTCTGCTATTTCTTGATGGGTTAATTGCAGTCCAATTAATCTCCCTTGGCGATCGTCTTCACCGAA
Organism: Pseudanabaena biceps PCC 7429; assembly: GCF_000332215.1. Taxonomy (GTDB): domain Bacteria; phylum Cyanobacteriota; class Cyanobacteriia; order Pseudanabaenales; family Pseudanabaenaceae; genus Pseudanabaena; species Pseudanabaena biceps. The sequence continues at coordinate 13,789 of NZ_ALWB01000119.1, read as the reverse complement.
ACGATTAGTTAGCCAACCCAGTAATTGACGTAAAGCATCATCCTTAGCTCGGCAATGGGAAATCTTTAATAAAAACTCATTAGTCTGACTATGACGAATTATTTCATTTACATAATTGCCCCAATGCGATCGCGAAATCTCAGTTAATTGCACATCAGTTAAACATTCCATCTCGTAGGGATTTAAATTAGTTAGCTCACTGCCAATCACATCGCCATGTGCCCATAATCCCGAGCAGATAACCTGTCCGTCTTCTGTCCAAGTCAGCGATCGCACCACCCCAGACTCGATTTTCCATAGGTAGTTATCTCGGCGAGATATCATTTCACGACGCTTATAAACATGAGAAGCTGCTGTTTCGGCGTAAATCATCTTATATCCAGTCGGCAAACCGTAGATTATATTTGTATTAGGTTAAAAAGTATTGTATCGTACTAAGTACGGTATTCCCATCAAGATACCGTAATTTTTTGTTTCTCAAGTTTTTTGTAATAAATCTAAGCTCCTATGAAAATTGCACAAAGCATCACTCAATTAGTCGGCAGTACGCCTCTAGTAGCATTGAATAACATTCCACAGAGAGACGGTTCTTTAGCCAAAATTGTGCTCAAGCTAGAAAGTCTTAATCCCTCCTCTTCCGTCAAGGATCGGATTGGGCTAGCCATGATCGAAGATGCCGAAAACCAAGGTTTAATTAGTCCTGCAAAAACAGTTTTGGTGGAGCCTACTTCGGGAAATACTGGGATTGCCTTAGCCATGGTTGCCGCTGCCAAAGGCTATCGTTTGATTCTGACAATGCCTGAGACCATGAGCTTAGAACGTCGGGCGATGCTAAGAGCCTATGGAGCGGAGCTAGAGTTGACTCCTGCTAGTGAAGGAATGCGCGGGGCAATTCGGCGGGCGGGAGAAATTGCTACGACAAAACCTAATGCCTATATGCTGCAACAGTTTAAGAATTTGGCAAATCCCGCCATCCACCGCCGTACTACCGCCGAGGAAATTTGGCAAGATACTGATGGGCAAGTAGATATCGTTATTGCTGGAGTAGGTACTGGCGGTACGATTACAGGCGTAGCGGAAGTAATTAAGGAACGCAAACCCAGCTTTAAGGCGATCGCTGTCGAACCTCTCAACAGTCCCGTACTATCTGGGGGAGTAGCTGGAGCCCATCGGATTCAGGGGATTGGTGCAGGATTTGTTCCTGAAGTTTTACGAACAGATTTGATTGATGAAGTCATTGGGATTTCCGATGACCAAGCGATCGCCTATGGTCGTCGTCTGGCGCGAGAAGAAGGATTGTTATCGGGCATTTCTTCGGGGGCAGCCCTTGCGGCGGCTATTGAAGTTGGTAAGCGCGAAGAAAATCGCGATCTTTTAATTGTGGTAATTCAACCTAGCTTTGGGGAACGTTATCTCAGTACGCCTCTATTTCAAGATGCCGATCTTATTTCTTCCTCATCAACTTCTACCCATCGCTAATCCATCCAAATCTATCTTTCAAAATATATGGAATTATCTTGTAAGGTTGATTATGCCTGTATTGCTCTGCTAGAACTTGCCCTTCGTCACAAGCAGGGTAAGCCTACTTCTGTTAGTGAAATTGCAATCAGTCAGAGGATTCCTATCCGCTATCTCGATCAAGTTATGGCAATGCTAAGGCGGGCAGGCATCATTAAAAGCCAACGTGGGGCTAAAGGGGGCTATCACCTTGCGCGGGAGCCTTGGCAAATCAAGCTTACAGATGTAGTGATTGCCTTAGATGGCGAAGCAGCCCAAGAGCAAAAGGATTCTACATTGCTCACCGCCGAAAAATCCGCCGTGATTGATATGTGGGAAACCGCAAAAGTTGCTTCGTTTGATATTCTTCACAAACATACCCTTGAGGATCTCTTAAGAAAATGCGAAGAGAAAAGGCAATCTGATGTCATGTTTTACATATAAAAATCCTTAGTAAGACAAAAGCAACGTAAGAGATAGCCAAAGGATGAGAGGCGGCGCTTCGCGCCGCCTCTCATCCTTACCGAATAAGATAATGATGACGCAAAGCGTCATCATTATCTTATTCGGCTTTATAATATGCGGATGGAGAGACTCGAACTCTCACATCAAAGATACTAGAACCTAAATCTAGCGCGTCTACCAATTCCGCCACATCCGCTGGGATAGGGTGTTTTTTGCACCGAATAAAATCATACAGCAATCTTGTGTAATTGCAGCATAAAATTTTTAATTTATTCTGCTGGTTGGTAATTACCTGCCCAAAGCTGCCTTTACCATCTCTGTTTTCTTGCTATACAATCATTTTGATTAGCTAATTGATCTGCTTAATCTATGATTTTCGTTCTGAGATTTTTGTTCTGAGATTTTCGCTCTGAGACTATTTTTAGCAACCTACCTTTTAGCATCCTTGCCGAACATTTCTATCTAGTGCATATCCATAAGCCTCAAAAAATTGATCTAGAGCAAATATATCCCTGCCCTTGCCCTCGCAGACGCGGAAAGCTAAAGCCGATCGCTTTGACAGATGCTTTTGGTTGTGATCGCTGTCCTCTGTTATTTCAAATCGAAGATGACGGCTATAGCCTGTCACAGTTGGGCGGGCTTGATTCGCAAAGACACCATTGGCAATGGACTGGTAAATGGCAAACTATCCACGATGGCAATCGTCAGGATTGGCTAGAGAAGTCTTTGACATACTGTGCTTACCTGTTGTTTGTAGCCTTGATTATTCTCTGGGCTCTCAATCTCAGATCGACTTTAGGTATTCCCCTAGCCATTTTGTTGTTTACCCTTTTGGGTTTGCTAATATGGCGTTTGCTCGTGATTCGTCGTCGCGATATTTAACAATTATTTATTACAAGTATGTCACCAGAAGACCTTACAGGCTTCATCTACAAGTCCCATGCTGCGGCTTTGCAACTAGTGCAAATTTCCACCAGAGAACGAGATAATTTACTCCTAGAAATTGCTAATAATGTGAAAAAGCATAAAAATGCAATTTTAGAAGCAAATACGCTGGATTTAGAAGCAAGCCGTGATATGGCTGTACCCGATCTGGTACTAGAGTGGCTAAAACTCACTCCCGAAAGGCTTAACAATGCGATCGAATGTCTGAACCAACTGGCAAATCTGCCCGATCCACTAACTCTACATGTGGGCATCAATGGCTATCAGCGCGTCCCCTTAGGGGTTGTCGCTTTTGTGTATGAGGGTTTTCCCCAGTTGGGGCTAATTGCATCGGCGATGTGCCTTAAGGTTGGCAATACGATCATTCTTAAAGGAGGGGGAGAGGGTACGCATACCCAAGAGGCGATCGCCGCGATCATTAAAGATGTCCTTGTTGCGAGAAATTTCCCTGAGGCATGTGTGAGCAGTGTGCCAACGGGTATTGCGCTTAAAGAATTAATCGTCCAAGAAAAATATTTGCGTTTGGTTATTCCCTACGGTCGCCCTAGCTTCGTGCAGCAGGTGAGCAAACAGGCGACGGTCTCTGCTTTGCCGATTTCTATGGGTAACTGCTATCTCTATCTATCGGCTTCTGGGAAGCTGGATTTTGCCAAAGAAATTATTTTGAACAGCCGCAAAGGCGATCCCGATGCGGTAAATGCGATCGATAAGGTGGTGGTACATCGATCATGGTGCGATCGCGGATTGGGGGAATGGATTTGCCGTCTGAAAAAACAGGGCTTGGTGGTGCGTGGCTGTGCAGAGACAACTGCCTATTTTCGGCAATTTCTAGAGGATAATGATACATTGATCGCGGAAATGCATCTAGATGCGAATGCACAAGCAATTTATTCTGAGGATATCTGGGGGCAAGCGTACCTAGACGAGACGATCGCTATCAAAATTGTGGATGATATGGAAGAAGCGATCGCTTGGATCAATCAATATAGTAGCGGTCATGCCGATGTATTGCTGACGGACTCCTTATCCGAACGCGATCGCTTTGTCAGTCGGATCAATAGCAGTACGATCTTTGTCAATGCCCATAGCCGTTTTAGTCGCTGTTCTAAACTTGGCGATAGTGGTAATGCCAAAATTGCTTTGGGGATGTCTAGTTTAAAAACCCGTGGCGCATCTAGATACCCTGGAGTAATCGATATCTATGCCCTCACCACCACCAAACAAGTATTGACTAGTTCGTGGTCTCAATAATATTAGCTCCACGGAGCCAATATTGTATTATCAAGCCCCAATCCCAATAAGTTAGCTATAGCGCTGAAGCAGTGATTCTAGTTTCTCCACAGGCGATCGCGGCGGAAAGCGTGGTAGCTCCTGCTCCTGTTGGCGATCGCTTAGCAAACATAGTACGGGGATTTCATATTGGTAGCGGTCAAACCAGTCGGGATTGCTGTTGATGTCTCTAATTTCTAGGTCAAAATTAACATTGTTCTTCTGCTTGACCTGCTGTAATTTCGCGATCAATCCCTCACAGAGACAGCATTCTGGCTTGCTATACAAAATTAGTTGCATGGATTTGACGATATCTTGATTAATTTACTTCTATCATGTTATATTAGTAACCCGACAAGGACGCATAGCTCAGTTGGTTAGAGCACCACGTTGACATCGTGGGGGTCGATGGTTCGAGTCCATTTGCGTCCATTTGCATCAAAACCCCATAAGAGAATGGCGGCACAAAGCGCCGCCATTCTCTTAACCCGAAAGATGAGAGGCGGCGCGAAGCGCCGCCTCTCATCTTTCGGGTTAAGCAAACCTTACTTTGCTATCGCTAATAATTCAGCAATTTGTCTAGCTAGCTGCTTGAGCTTGAGTGGTTTGCTGATATATCCATTCATGCCTGCCTCTAAACACCGATCGCGATCGCCTTCCATCGCTAGGGCAGTTAGGGCGATAATGGGAGTATTAATCAAGTTAGAATCGAGACGGATTTGTTTGGTTGCTTCTAATCCGTCCATCATCGGCATTTGAATATCCATGAGGATGATATCGGGCAAGTTTGCTTTAGCTTGAGCAACAGCTTCTACTCCATTTCGGGCGAGGATGACGCGATAATTGATGGCAGTTAGATAGAAACAGAAGGTTTGGATATTCGCCTCATTATCTTCAGCTAATAAAATAAGCGGTGGGTTATCGAGATCGACATCCTGTGAAGATAACGTTGTCGAAGTTGGGACGGAAGCGATCGCATTAGATGGGGGCATTGCATAGGGTAGGGCAACTGTAAAACAACTACCTTGTCCGACTTCGCTCTCAGCCATGACCTGCCCGCCATGCAGCTCGACAATCTGTTTGACTAGAGCTAGTCCTAAACCTGTACCTTCGTACTCACGGTTGAGGGCGCTATCTACCTGTACAAAGGGCTGAAAGAGTTGGCGCAAATCCTTGTCGGCAATCCCAATACCATTATCTACCACTTGAAAGACGATCGTCGGTGAATTCATGGTTATAATTCGTTGGGGGATTTTTGCTTCTCCTTCCCATTCATTGCCGCGACCGACTGCAACGATTAGATTGATCGCCCCTCCATTTGGAGTAAATTTGACAGCGTTGGTGAGCAGGTTGATCAATACCTGTTTGATGCGGCGCTCATCGATATTGATGCTTTTTGTAAGCGGTGGAATACTGCTATGGAGATGTACTCTCTTTTGAAATGCTTGCTGTTTAACAAAGGTCAGACTGGAATCACAGAGGTTTTGAACTGAAACTGGTGCAATATCTAATATCATCATCCCTGATGACATTTTTGATAGATCGAGAATATCGTTAATCAGTGATAGTAGATGTTTACCGCTTGATTCAACTATAGCGATCGCCTTTAATTGTTTTTCATTCAGCGAACCAAAAATCTCGTCTTGAAGGGTTTCTGAAAATCCTAAAATGGCATTTAGTGGTGTGCGGAGTTCGTGGCTCATGTTAGCGAGAAATTCATCCTTGAGCCTTGTGGCGCGAAGAAGTTCTTGATTAGCTGTCTGCAACTGAAGTTCTGCTTGTTTGCGATCGCTAATATCAAAATTAATCCCAATAATACTTTGAGGATTACCATCTACATCCCGTTTGAGCGTTCCATAGGCTTTGATAAAGTGAATACTGCCATCGGGATGCACAACTCGGAACTCCGTATCATATTCATCTATTTGCCCCGAAGTAATTTGTTGAGTCGTTATCTCACTAGCTATACGATCATCGGGATGTGATGCAGCAATCCACATTTCGTAGCTAGACTGAGGTGTCGTTTCTTTGGAAACTCCATACAGTTCGTACATCCGATCGTCCCAAAAAGCAATATTGTCTTGAACACCCCATTCCCAGCAGCCGATCGCCCCAGATTTAAGCGCCAAAGCTAGGCGATCAGTCGTATGCTGTACGCGCAATTCGGCTTGTTTGCGATCGCTAATATCCGTTAATGTGCCAATATAACCCGTAAAAATACCATCTTCATCCAGTTCAGGGATAGCTTGGCAATAGAAGTAGCAAATTGTTCCATCGGGTTTGAGACATCTTCCTTCGCCTTGGTAATATGCTTGTTGCTTGATCGCTTGAGTCCATTTTTGATGAATCTGTTCTCGATCATCGGGATGAATGGTCTGAAGCCATCCATAACCAAGAGCTCCGCTGATTTCTTGCCCTGTAATTTGAGCCCAAAAACCATTGACGTAGGTGCATTCATTTTTTTGATTAATTTGAAAAATTGCCACAGGAGCCGCCGCTGCCAGATTGGCAAAACGTTTTTCGCTCTCTCGCAAGCTTTCTTCAGCAAGTTTGCGATCGCTAATATCGTTAGAGCAACCAATCAAGCGAATGGGGTTGCCCATTGCATCCCAAATGATCGAGAGCCGCAAGCGTATGTAAATTATCTTGCCTGATTTAGTCTGATTCCGTAGTTCAACCTCATGGGTTCCCTTTTCCAGCAATGGTCTAAAGACGGTGGATTCCATCATAGCCAAATCTTCATTGAGGTAAAGCATACTAACATTCAGCCCGATCGCCTCATAAGACTTGTATTCATAGAGTCTCTCAGCCCCAACGTTCCAAGTTAGGATCGTGCCATCTATCGTCGCTGAAATTACCGCATCATGAATCTGCTCCAGCATTTGCGATTGCAATTGGATGGCTTGAGTACGTTCTTTGACTTTTGTTTCTAAGGATTGATTGAGTTCTAGTAGTTCTTGCTCAGTGCGTTTGCGATCGCTAATATTACGAATCAACCAGAATAGTTGAGGCTGATTATTAGTAGGATTGATATTCTGGATTACGCTAATTTCGGCAGGGAAAAGCTCACCCTGACGATTTTTTAGCGTGATTTCCCAAGTTGTTTTGGCATTGGTTGAGGATAAACAATGATGAAGTTGGCTGTAGAAAAAATCTCTATTATCCAAGGCAACAAATAGCTCCAATGGCTTGCCTAAAATATAATCGCGCCTTATCACAAGTAATTCTAAAGCAACTTGATTTACTTCTGAAATCTTGCCCAATCGATCTGTCACCAGATAGCCGTCAGGCGCAAATTCAAAAAGATTTTGGTAGCGATACTGTTCATATTCCAGTTGTCGATGCTGAACGATTTGCTCTTCGGTGGTAGTCCTCAATTCCTCGACCGTACATTCTAGATCCGCACTTACTCTTTCCAATAAATTATTGCGTTCTTCTAGTTCTTCATAAGTTATTTCTAATAACTTATTGCGCTCTTCTAGTTCTTTTTGGTGAATTAAGAGCAGCGACTCAACCCTTCTACGTTCGGCAAGCTCGTTTTGAATTTTTTCAAAAGCGATCGCTTGCTGAATGGAGATAGCTAACTTCACCGATAGCTGCTGCAATAACTGAATATCGGATTCTTCCCAAACCCTTGGAGCCGAGCATTGATGCATAATTAACAAACCCCATAAAATGTGTTTGTTAGCATTTGGTAACAGGATCGGCACGACCAGATTGGCGCGAACTTGAAATCTTTCGAGCAATTTAATATGACAATCTGTCAACCTAGCCCTGTAAATATCATGGGCAGCAAAAAACTTTCCCTCAGAATATGCGCCCCCAAGATTTTCGCGAAAACAAGTATCTTCAACTTGTGCTTTTAAACAGGGCTGCCAAGGTGAGATGACATCTTCGGCAACAACTGTACCACTCATATCTGGATTAAATTGATAAACAATAGCGCGATCAGCCTTCATAAATTGACGCACCTCCCTAACAATGGCGTTCGAGATGTCTTCTAAATTTAGAAATTCGCGAATTCGCAGGGCAATTTCAGCAGTTAATATTTGCTGCTGTTGCGATCGCCGCAGTTGACGAATTAGTACAGCCTGCTGCAATACTTGCCTAATCGTTGAAGTGAGAGATTTCGCGGTAATATCCCCTTTAACCAAGTAGTCAGTCGCCCCTAATTTCATCGATCGTACGGCTCTTTCCTCATTTCCTAGCCCCGTCAACATAATTACAGGAACCTTTTCTCGCGTACGATCACCGTTAATTGCTTCTAGAAATTCAAAGCCATCGCCATCGGGTAAATTTAGATCGATTAATACAATGTCGGGCTGCTGAGATCGCCACAATTCTAAACCTTGCTCTAGGCTTCCCGCTTCGATAATACGATAACTATTCTCTGAGTCTGATCGCAGATAACGCGAGTAAGTTAAGCGATCGCTTTCGGAATCCTCCACGATCAAAACGGTTGCCATCGGCGTTTCTAGAGGCAAGTTTAGCGATTGCCAAGGCTGAGAATTTAGAGGCTCAGAACTGTCCATAATCATAATAGGTTTAGTAAAGCCGTAAATTTTAACCAGTGCTGAAATATGGATTAAAAGGTTTGCAGGATTGCAACTTCCCCTTGTTTTTAGCATATAACAATTAGAGTGTTATGGTCGTTTCATGCCGATTAAGTAGCTAGAGCCCTGTAGTGCACGCTGCGCGTGCACTACAGGGCTCTAGCTACTTATCCCTACGTCCGCAATGCCAACATTATGGGTTTTTAAGATTTATATAGGCTCTTTCTAGGGCTTTAGTTAGTTCCTTAATTTGGATTGGTTTGCTTACGTAATCATTCATTCCTACGTTTAAGCAAATCTCGCGATCGCTTTGGACGGCATTGGCAGTAAGGGCAACGATCCAAGGCTTATGTATATATTCTGCAACGATTTTTTTGGTTGCCGTTAAGCCATCCATCTCAGGCATAAATACATCCATAAATATGACATCATAACTTTGACGGTGTAGCGACTCTAAAACCTCTGCTCCATTAGCGACAACATCAACACGATAGCCTAGGCGATTGAGAAAGCGGGTAGCAACTTTTTGGTTAACGATGTTATCTTCAGCTAATAGAATTTTTAGGGGAAAAAGACTGGCAAAGTTTTCATCAAAAATTGAGTTCTGCTTGCTCTTAATTTCTGCTAAGGAAGCATGGCTAAAGAATTGGTTTAACGCACTGTAGAGTTGCGATCGCTTGGTTGGTTTACTCAGACAGATGGTGATGTCATCATTGCTAACTTGATCACATCTGTAGGTATGGGTGAGCAGAATAATTGGTAATGAATTGGCATAGAAACGGATTCGTTCTCTAATCTCACAATGGTCGCAATCCTGCGATGCATTGCAGAGTTCTTTCTGAACAGGAAAGCCCGCATCCATAATCGCGAGATCGAAGGCTGGTTCGTTCTGCAACCAAGCGATCGCCTGCGCACTCGAATTTGCCACCATCACCTCCATATTTAAAGTTTGGGCAAATATAGTTAAACTCTGACGGTTAACTTCATTGTCTTCCAGAATTAACAGGCGTTTTCCAGCTAAATTAGAATTCCATTCAGGTGGAGATACTGTTTTTACAGCCGTGGTGGCAATCGTAAAGGAGAAGGTAGAGCCAACACCTACCTCACTCTCAACCAACATCACCCCACCCATCATTTGCATTAGTTGATTGGCGATCGCTAGTCCTAATCCCGTACCGCCATATTGTCTGGTTGTCGATGAATCCACTTGGCTAAAGGGCTTAAATAAGCGATCGTAGCGATCGCGAGGAATACCGATACCAGAATCCTTAACGGCAAATAATAATTGATAATTTTGCTGTGAAGGATCAACAGAACTCACTGATACCGTTAAAGATACTTCACCGTTAGATGTAAATTTGACCGCATTACTAAATAAATTGACTAATACTTGCCTCAATCGGGTTACATCGCTCAAAATCAATTCAGGCACATCTACATCCATACAATAAGCTAGCTCTAACCCTTTAGCAGAGGCAGTAGCAGCTAACAGATCGAGCGACTCTTCAATGCAATGGCGTAAATTAAAGGGTTGAATATCAAGGCTAAATCGTCCAGATTCAATTTTGGAAAAATCAAGAATATCATTAATGATGGTGAGTAGATTATCGCCACTCGATCTAATAATCTCTGTAAATTCATATTGTTCAGGGTTGAGATCGGTATCTAGCAATAAACTCGCCATCCCAATTACCGCATTCATTGGCGTACGGATCTCATGACTCATGGTCGCGAGGAATTCACTTTTTGCGCGATTTGCTGTTTGTGCGGTCTCCATCGCTTTTAGGAGTTCCATCTTTGCTTCTTGCCGTTCTAAATGCATTGCCAGCGAAGATGCCAAAACCCTCAATAGGCTGATCTCTACGTGATCGCGGCGGCGATCGCTGAAGTGGTCGTGAAAACTCAAGAAGCCCCAAAATTTTCCATTAACAAAGATGGGTAAGACTAGGGAAGAATGAATTCCCTTAGCATTAAAAATTGCTTTTGCAGCTTCAGGAACTGCGGACAATGAATTATCAATGCTCAGATAAACACTCAGATCTTGCGTTAATCGCGATAGCCAAGTTCCATCGCTAAGTATTTGCCCATACTCAACCTGTAGCAGTCTTTGGGCTAGAGACAGCTCTGGAGCATTCCAAGTAGAGTGAAACCGTAATTCGAGACTTGGCTCTTGCTCGCACTGCAAAAGATCAATACTGGAAAAATCGGCAACTCTACCAATGATTTCTAAGATATTGCCATAATCGTGGAGATTGATACTCTCGGACAGCAGTTGACGTTGTACATCGACAAGCATCGATAGATAGCTCTCTCTCTTTTCGATCGCCGCAATCGTTAATTTACGTTCGGTAATATCGTTACTGGCTCCGACTAAACGGGTAGCCTGTCCTTGCAAGTTCCATAACGCTCTTGCCTTTGTGAATATCCATTTATAGTCGCCATTCGTGCAACGCATCCGATATTCCACCGCATAGTTAGGGATCTTACGGGACAAATAATCGACACGTTCCTGTAAAACGCGATCGCGATCTTCGGGGTGGATCAAATCGATCCAATCGATATCTTGCTCGTCATCAATATTTGCCTCAATCCCAAACATGGTGCGCCAACGTTCCGAACGGAATGTTAAGCCAGTTTCCAAGTCTAAATCCCAAATGCCATCATCAGCAGCTTGAATTGCTAGTTGCCAACGTTCTTCACTCTTTTGGAGTGCTGCTTCGGTCTGCTTGAGGTTGGTAATGTCTGAAATGATGCCATTCCAAATTATACCTAGATCGCCTTGACGCATTGGTTGAGAACGTCCAGATATCCATTTTAATTTCCCACTGGGGGTTTTAATCTGAAACTCATGTGCCCAGTTCGTAAAAGACGTAGCGGAATCTTCTATAGAATGGAAAAAGGCTTCAATATGCTCAGGAACAACCAAACTGCTGAATTTGCCAAAATCCTCATAGATCTCTTCCCCAGTCAGTTCGCATAGGTCATAAATACCTCGACTGACAAATTGAATGGAGTACTCACCATGACCATCTCGATAAAACTGATATACGGTACTAGGTATTGCGTCCGTAATTTTGTTAAGCCTTAACTCACTTTTAAGAAGCTCAGCACTGCGCTCCTGTACCCTTTTTTCTAGATTGACATTTGCATGTTGAATCTCTTGAAATTTTTCCTGTAGGGCGATCGCCATAACTTGAAAGTTATAGCCAAGGGTATCGATCTCGGCAAGGTTACTGGATTTCCAAGCAAAGTCTGACTCGGAAGAAAGATTTTTGGGTAGGTCGGTGGTGAGGTGAATTAACTTGGTGATCGGATTTACCAATCGACGACTGAGAAAATTTGCCACGATCGTCGCAGGTAAAATAATCGCCAAGATCAGCGCGAGAATGTATGTATGAAGGTTTTCCAGTTTGTCTATATATTCCGATGGAGACAAACGCACGACTATCGTCCAAGGAATATTTGCACCGATAGGGGCTTCTTGTAAATAATAGGATTTACGCCAACGGGTCATCAATGCGGTGCCTGGTATTTTCGGTAACCATTGAATTTGATCTGTCTTAAAAGGGCGAACTTCAGCACCTTGATACAGATCGAAAAAATCACCTGAAAGCTCTTTAGAAACCGTACTAGCAATAATGGTTTTATGGTGATCGAGTAAAAACGACTCAATCTTAGTTGTCCCCGATTCATTGGCTAGAAATTCCCTAAGGCGATCGACATCTAAGACGGCAATAACTACACCATTAAACTGATTATTCTTGAGAATGGGCAATGCAATATCAATATGGGAATAGCCCGTAGTCCGATCCTTGCTGATATCACTAAACGCAATACTCAGACTAGATCGAACATCTTGAAATATTTTTTGTTGAGTGACGGATTGGCTCATGCTTAAATTTTCTCCGTCCAAAATACCAGCAAAGGTTGTCAAAATACGACCTTCAGCATTAGTAGTGTAAATGTATAAAAACTCTGGTGTAATTTTGCCAATTTGAGTTACGGCGAATTGCAATTTTTCTTGGCTATCTTCTTCGCTAGCTATGGTTGCTAATTCTCGCAATATCCCTGCGTTGTGCTGATGCCAGTATCTTAAATTGACCGTCAGGGAAGCCGTGCTTGCCAGTAATTGACTAGAAATTCCCTTCTCAATATCATGCAGATAGTGATAACTAGTTAGAATTGCGATGGTTAGAATAGGAATATAAACAAAAGACAATAACAAATGAAACAACATTTGTTGGATATTGAGATGGTGTCTATTTCCCTGTCTTTTCTGAGCCCATCGATGTAATGGGGGCAAGTAGTCAATTATCAAATGGGCAATTAGGGCATTAAATACCCCGTTAATTAACTGCTTGAGGACGACTAAGAGGACTGAACTGGCTCCGACTTTGAGAATAAAATAATAAAATGCAAAACATAAGGGTGCGCCCAAACATAGCCAGTAGGAGATTACTAGCAAAATCATATTGCGAGATCCCCGATGTTTTTGCTGGTAATATTCGAGCCCAACCCCTACCCACAGGGCTTCTAAAACTAATAGAATTGCAGCGTAGGGCTGTCCCCAAAGAATGTAAGTATGAATACTAGCAATTGCTGCAACCGCCCCCCCCATGAAAATTCCATAGAGGTAAGTCGCAATCAGCACAAAAATGCTGCCGAATAAGAAATCTACCCCAAAGAACAATGGCAGACGAAAGTAGTTCCCTAAATAGGCAAGAATTGCAAATAATAAAAATGCCAACCAAAATGTCAGCAAATTATTGAAGGCAAATTTCCCAGCAAATTTACCCCGAAATTCTCCATTAGACTTCTCTTTTAGTTGTCTATAGAGAAGTTTGACGACCTGCGAAAAAGGATTCATTTAACAACTTTTGCTTCCAATACATTTTATACCAATTTCCAAAAGTGTGGCTACACTTTTGGAAATTAAAAACCAAACCCAGTAAGGGTTTTTAAATCACAAAATGGCGTAGCCATTTTGTGATTTGGTATTAGCTACTATCCGTGGCTAATACCAAATCATTTGTTACAGTGATTTGCGCTCAAACCCAAAC
>NZ_ALWB01000118.1 GCF_000332215.1 Pseudanabaena biceps PCC 7429 | reverse complement strand
CCAAAAAAGCTGTGATGCACGCGCAGCGTGCGTCACAGCTTTTTTGGCTTTATATTTACTTTATATTTAATTGTTTCTAGCTACTTACAGCGCTTTGCGCTCAAACCCAAATCAAATCCAAACCAAGGAAATTCTTGAAAGTGTTGCGAAGCAATGCTTTCAGGAATTTCCTTGTGGTTCCTTTGATCGATAATTGCTGTACATAGATTTAGCCAGTTATGTTAGATGTCCCAATAAACTTTGTAGTAGCAATATAGCAGTAGCAATATATATGATGTAGAGACTGTAACTAAGCTAAGTATTTGATTAGTTAGCTGCTCATTACATTACCAAACTATCTACTTGCGAGTTGGAAATCTATTCGTGGAAAGATTTAATATCCGCACTGTTATTGAAGGATATACTCAAGGCTATTTTTTGATGTCAGAGGGTGATGGTCAACCGATTGAGTGGTACTACACCAACAGTCGTACCCTGATCCCCCTTGATCAGCGCTTTCGTTATCCTAAGTCTTTGCAACGTGTGCTTAACCAAAATCGGTTTGAGGTGAGGATCGATACAGCCTTTGAGCAGGTGGTTGATGGCTGTGCCGATCGCGAAACTACTTGGATCTCAACGGAATTACGATCGCTTTATAGCCGTTTGCATCAGGCGGGCTGGGCGCATAGTTTTGAGACATGGCAGGGCGATCGCTTGGCGGGAGGCATTTTGGGCATCGCAATTCGAGGGGTATTTATTGGCGAATCGATGTTTTTTAAGATTCCTGATGGCTCCAAAGTGGCAATGGTAAAATTGGTAGAGCATCTAAGATCGCAAGGGTATGGTTTATTTGATGCCCAGTTGATGAATCCCCACCTCGAACGCTTTGGAGCCTTTGAGACTAACGACGAAACTTATCAAAAATTACTACAGGCAGCTTTGCAAAGGGATTGTAGCTTTAGGGTTTGAAATAAGATATTAAGTATAGCTAAAGTCTACAAGCCCTGCCGCCCGCTGTGCAGGCAGTGGAGGCTTTAGGTAATTTACTGAAACTAAACAGCTAAGGTTAGCGCAAAGCAATGCCAATCCTTACCTGCTGGACAATACCTGAAATGGGAGGTGAAAAAAGTTTGTGCCAGAACTACATCAAGTTGGGGAGATCGTTCGATCGCGTTATTGCATTACGGACATCCTAGGGCAGGGTGGCATGGGCATTACTTATGCGGCGATCGACGAGCAAACAGGTGATCGCGTAGCCATCAAAGCCCTATCATTTCGACGGATCAATGACTGGAAAGTGTTGGAACTATTTGAACGGGAAGCGAGAGTACTCGCTCAACTCGATCATCCTGCCATTCCCTGCTATTTGGACTATTTTCAGGTTGATAGCGAGCTAGATCGCGATTTTTATATCGTGCAGCAATTGGTGGAGGGTCGATCCTTAGCACAGGCGATCGCCGAGGGATGGCATGGGAGTGAGGAGGATATTCTACAAATTACCAAGCAAATTTTGGAGGTATTGATCTACCTCCACGAACTCAAACCGCCAGTTATTCATCGGGATATCAAGCCGCAAAACATTATCCTTCAGGCTAACCGTAAGATTGCACTAGTGGATTTTGGCGCAGTGCAAGATACCTATCGCAGCACACAACTGGCGGGCAGTACTGTCGTCGGCACCTATGGCTATATGCCGCCCGAGCAGTTTCGGGGCAAAGCCGTTCCCGCTACCGATCTATACGCTCTCGGCGCAACGGTTTTATTTTTATTGACAGGGCGATCGCCTGCCGATTTACCTGAAATTAGATTCAAAATTAATTTCCGTGATGCCGTAAATATTTCCCCTCTCTTTGCCGACTGGCTCGACCGAGCAATCGAACCTGCGATCGAAGATCGCTTTAGTAGCGCAAGACAAGCTCTTAAGTTTTTAACTAATGAAACTAATGATATGTCGTCATCCCTAGCTTCGTCCCTCTAAAATCGGATTAAGGCTATTGAGACGAAGCAATTACTCCATCATGATCGCGCCGATCGGGGCTATCAATATCCCAAACCCCTCGGCAGTCGCATTAATTTTAAGAAGACCGATAGCCTGTTAGAGATTGATATTCCTCCTGCGGGTTGGCATGGAGAGGGGATCAGCATCTTAATATTTGCAATTTTTTGGAATGGATTTCTTCTTTTCTGGACATCCATGGCGATTAGGGCAGGATTGTTTGCCCTATTCTCCATTCCATTTTGGATCATTGGTCTTGGCATGGCCTATGCAGGCTTATCGGTTTTGTTTGGTAAGGTGCGATTAGTCATTGGCGATCGCAATTTTAGGATTGATTGGGACATGCTAGGGATCAAGCGTCACGTCCAAGGTAAAACCCAAGATCTGCGACAGATCGAGCTAAAAAGTTCCTATGAAGTAAACAACCAACCAGTAATGGAGTTACGCATCAATCAAGGTATCTATACGCATAAATTTGGGTCAGGGCTGAGTCGTCCAGAGAAAGAGTGGTTGCTACAGGAAATCAATAGTTTTTTAGACACATGGCGATCGCGACATTAACTCCACATAAAAACATAGAGAGATGCGGCGCTTAGCGCCGCATCTCTCTATGTTTCATGAGGAACTATACTGACGGTAGCCCCACCTTGCAAAGAATATGTCAGATATATGTCAGATCCCTCCAGCCGCCCACTAACAACTCGCGATCGCTACAATATTTTCGTCGATCGCATCATTATCAATATCGAAAATGGCAAACTACTATCCAAAGAACATGTCTATCGCATTCTCAGTGAGAGTTTAGAGGCGGGAACTGGAGAAATATTTGAACGGGCTTTAGAAGAACATGCCAATCTATTACAGGCAAATTTTGACGCTCAAAGCGATGAAGTAAAACAGGCAAAAGCAAAACAAAAGCTGCGTGCCATGAAGATTCTCCAAGATGCATGGGAACAGTGGCAAAAAAACTATCAAATTCAGGATGCCTGTGCGAGAGGAATAGACAATATTCTCAAGGTCGAGCCACAGGAGCGTCTTGCCGCTTTAATCCAAGTTCTCGATCCTAACCAGACACCTGTTTTTGAACGCCCACATATTCAATATCTAGCGCAATTGTTGCAAAAAAAAGCGGAAACCCTATCCGATGATGCGGAAGCATTTGCCCTGCGGCAATTTGCGATCGGGCTCAATCGAGGATTAGAATCCTTTGACCGTTTGGAGGGATACCTTGTTAGTTGGTTATACGAGTCGCAAAGACAAGTGGGATTTGAACGGACTAAGGCGATTGGTCCATGGCATAGTTGGGCGCTACAAGCTGCTAGTCCTCTGCCTCGAGATCTCTTTTCGGGACAGGCGAGTAATCAATCAGCCGCTGAGATCGCCAAGGCTCAACGGAGCCTCGATCTCAGTGCATGGGTCGAATTATCAATTTTGCTTCAGTATTTGCAAAATGGGTTGGTGCATTGGTTTGATCGACAGCCCTACGATGCTCAAGCAGGGCTGCATATGACAGGGATTACTTTTATTTCCTTTGCGATGATCTGGGGTGAGCTTAGTAGTGGTTTTCAAAATTCTGCCCTAGCGGAGAGCGATCGCCAATCGTTAGCTAAAATCTGCTTTCGCATGAGCTTACAAACCCTCCGAACCTTTGCCCAAAGGGAAAACTTCCCACTCTATGGGGGTGTATTTGCTTCCTTTGCTGGGGAGAACTTTCGCGAAACCATTAGCTATCTCGATCAGCCCTTAAAAGAAGCCCAAAATACCGAGGAAAAGGCAAGAATTCTCACAGTTTTAGGCTATTCACAAATTTGGATGGGGCATCATCAGCAGGCGATCGCCCTTCACCAAGAAGCATTAACCCTAGCCCGTCAAGTTGATGATCGCCGCTGTGAAATTGCGAATCTGAATCATCTCAGTCGGATTAGCTTGATCCAAAAAGATTTTCATACCAGTGAAGCCCAAGCGCAGCGGGCGGTAATTTTGGCGAGGCAAAATGGCGATCGGCAAGGAGAAGCTAATGCTCTAGCTAATTTGGGCTATAGCGAAGTCATGATCGCAAGGCAACAGGAGGTAATTACATCCGCTGATCTAGAAACACCGATCGCCCATTTAGAAAGAGGACAACAGTTATCGGAGAAGTTGAACGATCTCCAAAATCAGTCGCTTTGCTGGGTCGGTCTGGGTAGTGCCTATGTGGCGATCGAGCAACCCAGCCAAGCACAGATCGCCTTAGAGAAGAGTTTAACCCTAACGCAAAGGATCGGCGATCGCGATTTACAAGCCCTAAGCCATGCCTATCTCGGTGAAACCTACTATCAACTCCATCAATTAGAATCGGCAACCTATCACGCCTGTTTGGGAATGTATTTACTGGAGCAACGCCATAGTAAAGCATGGCAACAATCGGCGGCTTTGGTGATAATTTTGCAGGGCAAGCTGGGGGAAGCTATTTTCACTAATATATTGCAGCAGCAGCGATCGCATCTAATTAGTCAAATCGGCGTTGATGGGTTCGATTATTTGCCTAATTTAATCGAGCGCTATCGAAAGAGAGAATAAAGTTCATAAATTCCTGTGGGAATGCTATGCCCCTACAATTCTATAAATCCTATGCGCTCTGTGCTTTCAGCGATCGCTTGTCCCTGCGTTGTGAGGTTTTGGGCAAAACATTCCCAAATTTAGGCGATCGCTAATTTTATATTTCATTGAAAATGATTTAGGGGAAAACGATCGCCTAGACAACTTATTTCGGCTCTAGAGTAATCGCTATACTGGTGAATGATATATTTGACCAGCACTGCTTGATATCGTGTTCCTATGGGCTATGAGCCACTACATCATAAATATCGTCCCCAAATCTTTGCTGATTTAGTTGGTCAAGAAGCGATCGCCCATACCCTATCAAACGCGCTAAATACAGGTCGGATTGCCCCTGCCTACCTATTTACTGGCGCAAGAGGTACGGGTAAAACATCAAGTGCGCGGATCATGGCAAAGTCGCTCAACTGCCTAAGCTCAGACAGCCCCACCCCTCACCCCTGCGGCAAGTGTGAGCTATGCCACAGCATCGCCAATGGTAACGCCCTAGATATTACTGAAATCGACGCAGCAAGTAACACAGGCGTTGATAATATCCGCGAACTCATCGAACGCGCCCAATTTGCCCCCGTAAAAGCTCGTTTTAAGGTTTATATTATTGACGAATGCCATATGCTCAGCACGGCGGCATTTAATGCTTTGCTGAAAACCCTAGAAGAACCCCCCGATCGCGTTACTTTTATTCTAGCTACCACTGACCCGCAGCGCGTATTACCCACGATTATTTCCCGTTGTCAGCGTTTTGACTTTCGGCGGATTCCTCTTGATGCGATGGTCAAGCATTTAGGGAAAATTGCGGCAAATGAGAACATTAATATCCATATCGAAGCTTTAACATTGGTAGCCCAAATCGCACAGGGAGGACTGCGCGATGCCGAATCTCTCCTCGATCAACTGAGCTTATTGGATGGAGAGATTACCGTTGAGGCAGTTTGGGATTTAGTTGGTTCCGTTCCTGAACAGGATTTACTATCGCTAGTTGAAGCGATCGCCGCCGATCATTCCACGCAATTAATAGATTATGTACGGCGAATCATGGATCGAGGGCGCGAACCTTTGATCGTGCTGCAAAATTTGGCGAATGTGTATCGAGATTTATTGATCGCCAAAACCGCAAGCGATCGCAGTGATCTTGTTGCCATGACCAGTTCTGGTTGGGAAAGATTGATTCAACTAGCTCAAGGTTTAGCAATTCCCAATATTTTGCTAGGTCAGCAACATTTGCGATCGGCAGAGTTACAAATTCGTAACTCCACTCAGCCCCGTCTCTGGTTGGAAGTGACCCTCATGGGTTTATTGCCATCAGCACAAGGTGCGATCGCACAGGTTCCACCATCAAATCCATCTGCAAAGTCATTCATTCCACCTCGAAATATATCTCCCAATCCCTCAATTACCCAGCAATTACCAAAGACAGCTCCTGTGGAGCAAGTTCCATCACCAGTGGTTCCCCAAACATCGGTTCCCCAAACATCAGTTCCTCAAACATCGGTTCCCCAAATAATATCCGAACCAGTTTCTCCTTCTATTTCTCCTCTTCCTCAAGTCGAAACACCGATTGCATCTGGACATGACGATTTTGAAGATATTGCCTCCGTTGGTTACGATCTCGATGGTCTATGGCAGAGTGTTTTGTCGATGCTACCAACTCCAACCAAATATGTTTTTATCCAAAAGCAAGCGCATTTTCTTTCTATCGACAGTAGTACGATCAAGGTAGGGCTGGGTAGCAATCGCGATGAAACCACTAAAAGTATCGTGGTTCAGAAACGGGGTGAATTGGAGGATGCTTGCTCTAAACTGCTCCAGCGTCCAATTAAAGTAATGTTTAAGTTTATTACGCCATCCCCCAATGAGTCATCGACGCAAATAACAGAAGCACCTGCTCCCCCTCGTCCTGCGATCGCCCTGCCATCCGTCCCCTTTCCCAATCCAATTGCCCCCCCAAGTAATACTCCGCCAGCCCATCCAGCCCATCCGCCTAATCCACCCAATCCAATTGCGCAGAATACTGCCCCTGTCCCATCAGCAAATGTTATCTCCAATCCAGCCAGCCCCCCGCCACCTCAGATTAAAGTCCAAGGGCAAATGTCGGAAGATGATAGGGTAATTAAGAATTTAGCTGACCTTTTTAACGGTCAGATTGTCGAACTCGATGAAGATACTGGCGAAAAATAGATGGCTAAGCCTAGGAGAGGATACCGCCCGCTACGCGGGCGGTATCCTCTCCTAGGCTTAGCTACTTAGAGCTATCTCTAGTCATACCAAGTTAAGAAATGGCGTAGCCATTTCTTAACTTGGTATCAAACCTTTGGGGAGATAACAGGGGGATGATGTCATCAGCTTTACCTTGGGCATGAGCCGCAAACCGCTGAGATAGGGCTGGCACATATACTGTGGGGCTAGTAAATCCTGAGAACAAATGCAGGTTGTCGTATTCCTTCACAGAACCAACTAGGGGCAAATTATCGCTACTAAAAGCAACCAGACAATTGCGCCATTTGCCTTTAAGCTCGGCAAGTTGGGGTAATACCTTAGCGATTTCAGCCCGAATGGCAGCCTCACTCTGCGCCGCATCGATCGCGGCATGGGGGTCGGTTAGCACCCGACTGAGTTGCCCAAACCTGATACTGCGATCGTTATATTGCACCGCACCAGCATCGATCGAAGGCGGCAAAAGTTCTCGCCCAAACACATCCCAAATAGCATCGCTATCCGCGTCAGCAGTCGATCCTTCTAGCACATTACGTTTATTATCGGCAGGCATGACCATCGCCCGCAGTTCCAGATCAACTGGCTCCGTATCGATCGCCTCGGCATGGGTGTAATAAATCCTTGAATTCACCCCTGAAGCTTTGAGTAAAATTCGCGACATAGCCCCCGCACATACCGCCACATGGGCGCTGCGAAATTCTCCCTGTTCCGTACTTACTCCCGATAGGCGATCACCATCCGTTAGCAAATGCTTAACCTTGGCATAGACTGTTTCACCGCCTAATTTCTGGAAAGCTTGACTGTGAGCTTTCACAAAACTAGGCAAATTGATATGAGCATGGGGAAATAATAAAGCGCCCCCAATTCCCTGCTTATTTAATTGCGGCTCCCGCTCGACGGACTCTTGCGGATTGAGGAAAGTAGGCGCGATCGCACAGTCCTTGTACTGCGAGAGAATTACTTGCCGATCGTCTTCGGGAGTAAGGGTCAGCAACAAATCAATTTCCCGAAACTCGGTATCCATGCCTAATTCATGGGACAAATTGCGTTGTCTGGCGATTCCTTCTTGACAAAGCTGCTGGGTAACGGTGGTAGTACCAGACCAATAGGAGATGCCTCCATAGCCGAGACTACTGCCACCCTGTAGCTGTTGATGTTGCTCGATTAGCAATACGGAAAACCCTGATTTCTGTAGTTCATAGCTTAGGGATATTCCTGTGATACCGCCACCAATGACAATCCAATCATGCATTGCTTTATATCTCTTGAAGTCCGACCTCTTCTAATATATTCTCCCCAGCACCTTGATGTTGGGTTTTTACCCATTTTAAGCGTTTGGGAATAACACACATTCTGAGAGTCACGCTCGCAATTACGGGAATCCAATGCAACATGTAAATCATCCCTGGCACGGTCTTCCAAATCGCATCTTTCCATGCCATTTGGTAGGAGCGGCGCAGCCCAAATGCCATAGTCACCGAGCTAAGGGCAAGGGAGAAGCCCGCGATCGCTGGCAACATTGGATTTTGCTTTAATACAAAGGCGGCGATCGTATCAGGGATAAAGGCGATCGTCAGTAGGTATTGATTGATGAAAAAGAGAGAAGCATCGAAGGTTTTCAGAAATCCCATCCGACCGCTCAACATCAGATGTCCATAGTCGAGATAGCGCTGAAAGCCTCCCTCTGCCCAGCGATTACGCTGATGCCACAGTTGCTTGAGCGTTAAGACTCCCTCTTCTCGTACCGAGGGAAAATTCAAACAAGCAATATCCCATTGGCAGAGGTGCAGGCGAATCGTGAGATCGAGATCGTCGGTAATTGTTTGCTCGTTCCATCCACCGCAATCATCTAGAGCAGTTCGGCGGACAAATTGACCGTTACCGCGCAATTCTCCTGTGCCACCAACCCGAATCCGCAAATCCTGCAAACACCAATCTAGAGCCATTTCGGCGGATTGTCCTGCCGTCCACCAATTTTCGTCAGCATTGGCGATCGCCTTGCGTAACTGTACCGCCCCCACCCGAGTAGATTGAAATACTGGTATGAGCGATCGTAAAACATTGGCAGGCACTTGCGCATCCGCATCAAATACGCCAATAATATCGCCCTTGGTCAAGGCTAAAACTTGGTTTAAAGCCCCAGACTTACCACCCTGAGCTCCCTCGCCCCGTCGCAAGGTTTTCAGTTGGGGGTATTTCTGTTGCAATACAGCTAATACTTCTGAGGTGCGATCGCTACTATTGTCATCAACGATCCACACCTCAAGGCGATCACTGGGATAGTCTAGATGACATAAATTTTTAACTAAATTACCAATCACGGCTTCTTCATTTTTTGCCGAAGCAAGCAGCGAGAAAAATGGCAAATCCGTTGAGGGATTTTGAGGATTATGATCCGAGCCATGATCCGAATCATGCTCCGAGACATGAGTTAAATCAGTCGCTTGGGAAGTCACCGAGGCGATCGCTGGTAATGGTGGCGCAAATATTAACCTTAAAGCCTGAATACTAAATAACCCTAATAGCAACCAACGGCTCCAAGGCGCAAAATGCAAGCCAATTGTTAATCCATAGACAATTACCAGAGCAATGATCATTTTAAGTCTGCGGGGATCGCCCTCTAACTGAAGGCTGCTACGAAATTCCGTCTCGTGCATTGGGGATTTTAATATATTGCGAAATGTTTAGCTTGCATCAGGATACCGCTTTTTATTGGTCGTTTTTAGTAATTCTCACACCCAAAAGTTAGAATCACCGCCCAAGTCTAATACCAATTCACTGAAGTGAGCCAACACTTCAGTGAATTAAAAAACAAACCCAGTAAGGTTTTGAGATTCCCAAAATGGCGTTGCCATTTTGGGAATTGGTATAAGTTGAAATTTTGTAACTTAAGCTACCAATACCCCCTAGAAATCGAGAACAGACAATCCTTTGCGCCAAACCGCTCATCCAAAAATCTAATATAGTAAAAGTTAATTCCAACTTAAACCTGATAACTAAATGTTCGGTCTTCTAAAACGCAAATTTCGCAAAAAAATCGCACGTATTGAAATCACAGGGGCGATCGGCTCTAGCACAAGGAATCGCGTTCTTGAAGCCCTTGAATTTGTGGAAGAACAAAAATTTCCTGCCCTATTGCTGCGTATTGACAGTCCTGGAGGGACTGTGGGCGACTCTCAAGAAATCTATGCTGCACTCAAACGTTTGCGGGAAAAAGTCAAGGTAGTAGCCAGTTTTGGCAATATCTCCGCTAGTGGTGGTGTATATATTGGTGTGGGAGCCGATTACATTGTTTCTAACGCTGGCACGATTACGGGCAGCATCGGCGTAATTTTGCGCGGTAACAATATTGAGAAATTACTCGACAAAATTGGCGTTTCCTTTAAAGTCATCAAATCAGGGGCTTATAAAGATATTTTGTCTTTCGATCGCGAAATTACCCCTGAAGAAAAAGTAATCTTGCAATCCTTAATTGACAGCAGCTACAACCAATTTGTGGAAACCGTCGCCGAAGGTCGTAAACTTAGCCCCGCAACCGTGCGCTCCTTTGCCGATGGTCGCGTATTTACTGGGGAGCAAGCAGTTGCCCTAGGTCTAGTTGATCGCATCGGTACGGAAGAAGACGCAAGACGCTATGCAGCCGAACTGGTAGGACTAGATCCTAAAACCACCAAGGTCTTTACGATCAAGCCCCCGAAGTCCTTTGCTAGCAAATTTTTGCCTAATGGCTCCGAAAATGCGATCGCTCGTTTACAGTTCGAGACAGAAACCAGTGGAATGCCGCTCTGGATGTGGCAGTAGCCAGAACTGCTTAGGACAAATCAAACCCTAAAAGATGAGTGGCGGCGCTTTGCGCCGCCACTCATCTTTTGGGGTTTATGCCCCTACAAATTTTCTACAAATTTAAGGATGTTAAAACCAAACCGCCAAAAATTAATCCCATCCCCACAATATACCAAGCCGTAATTTTGTCACCTAAAAATATTGTAGAGAAAAGGGTAACCAAAATAAATGTCAAAAACGTAAATGGATAAGCCTTAGAAAGGGGAATGAAGCGCAGGGCAAAGACCCACAAGACAGTGCCGATGCCATATAAAAATAGCCCCATGATTAAGGCAGGATTTATCCAAGTAAAAATATTTTCTACATTGATTAAGACTGCACCTTTTTTAAATAAAATATGTCCTCCAGTTGTCACTAGAGAAATCGCTAAAAGTAACAGTAAATTTCGATCAAACATTATTTTGATATTACCCAAGGCTAAAAAACATGGCTTACATTAACTAATGTAAGGGCAATACATAAATTATGCCTAAGTAGCTGGGCGCAATTAAATATAACAACCTAAAACCTATAGCCCACGCGCAGCGTGGGCTATAGGTTTTAGGTCTGGTTTTTACTTATGCTTAACTAAGTAGCTAGGTATAAGTAAACTTAAAACCTAGAAGAGCATACCGCCCGCATAGCGGGCGGTATGCTCTTCTAGGTTTTGGTTTTTAATTCTGCCTAGCTACTTACTTATACAGCCTCAGTACCATGATAAAAATGGGGTGTAACGGAGGTTAATTTTGCTTGTCTCTGAGCGATCGCTTCAGCATGGACTGACATGGGAACGATCGCATAGTGTTTGGCTAGAATCTGCAAAACCTTACCCACCATAGCAACTTTTTTGTAGCTGGGTTGGTTCATCGCAGGAAAAAAAGCTAACTCAGGCACATCTTCACCGCCCATAAAATCTAAAGGATGCAACAAAAGCGATGGCTGCACTCGCATCAACCGACAAAGGGCGATCGCCAATCGAAAATACCATAAAGCCAAGGTTTGCGAAAATACACCCAGATAAAGCAGATAACTTACGTGAATGGGAATTTTAAAAATTGGCATGGTGGTCACGGGAATTTCGATTAAATTGCCCATTAAACGCCATTGATAGGGCTGAAGCGGACGAAATCCTTCTTGGAACTTACCAAATAACCCTTTACGTTTTTCCATTTCCTCTTTACTTAGCTTGCTTGTCATAAAGTAGTAAGCCCGCGCTAAAGGTCCTAGAAATGTCGGGAATGTAGAGGCATCGTACTGATAGCCGCGTCTGGCTAACACCCGCAAAACCGTAGAGGAAAGACTAAACCCAGGACCACGAAATCCAATGGGGCGCTTGCCTGTTGCTTTTTCAATATGATCTTCAGCGATCGCCAGTTCTCTTTCGACCTCATCTTCAGAATAAAGATGGAGCCAAGGTTCATGGTTAAAGGAATGATTGCCAATTTCATGCCCTGCGTCAGTCAAGGATCTGAGGGCTGCATGATTTTTTCCCAAGGCTGCATCTTGTCCAACGATAAAAAAAGTAATTCTAATATTTCGCTCCTCTAGAAATTCCAATACTCTTGGAATCACAATATTTAAATAGGATGGAAAAGATTGCCATCCATCATCCCCATGGGTCTTCATATAAGACCATTGATTATCAAGATCTAGGGAAAGGCTGGCAATAGGCTTCTTCTTTAACATGTTCTATTCCTCACAACATCAATTATAAACATTAATTATTCTTCAAGATATTCAATTTTGTTCATCTCATCAACTCGCAAATAGTTATAAAGATTACCCTTCTCAAGGGGAGTAAAATTAGTAGGTAATTGCTTTAATGGCAAAGTACGATCGCCAACGGTTAAAGGGATTGTTTGGCGAACGAGTTTACCGTTTTGGGATGCGAGAACGATGACATTAGAACTTGGAAATTGATAATTTTCATCTGAAACAAAATCAGGAAATCCAACCCGATTTACTTGCCTTTGTAAATCCCTACTATTTAGGTCAAAGAGATTATTTTGGGATAGGGCATAGTCGTACCACTTCAAAGGTACGAGATGTAGATTGGGTGGATTTTTCCAATCCTTAGGAAATTTGTATATTTGATCCAATATCAAAGATACATACCAAGCATTGGCTGTGATTTGCTGGGGAGACTTAAATCGAGGGTCCTCAACGAGGATTTTAGTTCCATCTTCCAGATCTGGTGCTAATCTCATTACATCTGTCCAAAAAGACTGCTGGTATTGCCAACTTATTTTGTAGTCATGCTGGACAACTAACCCAAAGCCTATTAGTAAAGTAAAGAATAGAGATAGCCCAAAGGATGTTATTAATCTCTTCTTATAGGCATCCATTAAGTATAGTAGAATCGAGAAAACACAAGCTGATATAATGGATATACCAATACTAGCTGGGAGATGTATGCGCGTGTCGCGTCCAGAGAGAGTAAAAGGCGACATAGTTAATGATAACGGATAGGATAGGATAACCATCACGATTCCTATCACCATCAACTTTAATAAATGTCGGCAGAATGCTGGCAGTTCTAACTCTATATTTAAGTACTTACTTTCGATAATAGTTTTTACACTAATATCATCTGCTGCACAATATATTTTGAGATTTGATAGGATTAAAAACAAACTCATCAGTGATATCGGCAAATACTTCACATAGACATCTTTAGCGAATTCCCAAGGGATATGTTGAACGGTATAACTGCGAAAATCCCACATCAATAAAGTATCAAAAGCCCTGAGAATAAACATTCCCATGCTCACCAATGAGCCGTAAATCATCAGTCGTAACGATACTCGAAAGGCAGGTGCAATCCCAATATCCATTACTCCGACAGTTTTGATTAATAGCTTGCGCAGGAGAACTACTAAAACGATCATTCCAAATGAAATCAATACATGCTTAAATAGCTCTCTTAACTGTCTAGAATTCCATTTTTTATTTAGTAAAGGAGCGGTTAAAAAGATAAAAAAGAAGGTTTCATAACTAAGCAAACAGCAAAAAATACAAAGATACGATAATATTTTTTTTCGTCCCAGATAGCTATGAAATGCTAATAACAAAAATGTCATTGATATCTGTACACCAAATGCTGCTGCTAGCCAAGTCTGGGTAGTATTAACGGGAAATAAGCAAAACGATAAAGAACCAATAATCGCAAAAGATTGTCTATCAAATAGTCTTTTTAAAAACAGGTAAAACAAAAAACAGTTAATAGTAAATAAGGTATAAGCAACAAAATAAATGCCTGTTAATCCACCTAGTTTATTGCCTAGAAATGAAAACGCAATGATTGAGGTGTAGTGGAGAGGTCTGCCATTGGTTAAAACTTCACTTTTTAGGGCTAACCAGAGTTCGGAAAAATTCATTTCCATGACTCTATTGATACGAAAGTAGTCATCTTCGTAGAAACCAAAACTACTAGAGAAGCAAAAATGAGCAACCCATGCCGTAATTGCAAGTAAGGCAAACACAGCTATCGGTTCTTGACTTCTTTTCGTATGTAACTTGATAGTTTTTAAGTCGATCACATTTTTGCCTTTATTCATACCTTGATTACCGACTTGATTACATTACGTTTTTTGTCCCTGTCTTCAGCGGGGACAAAAAATCTCTGTACCTCGCTTGCTTGAAAAGAGCTATAAAATACCTAATTTCTAATCATAAAAGAGCGAGTATCAAACCATAACTCTCATGCTTCGTTCTGCAAGCTGAATCGTTTCATTGACATTAAGCGTACCATTCAGAATATGGGCTGTGTTAAGTACAAATACATTAGGAATTGAAGTGACGATCGCGGGTAGCTTTTCTGAATAGTTTAATGTAGCGATCGCTAATACATGCCTTACTCTAGAGACTTGAAAACAAAGTACATCGCTACGCTGAAATTTTGGATACATATGTACTAGGGTTTGAATAAATTTTTCCTCTAGTTCATGATCGCTTAATTCAAAAGCAGGATCGTCTGGAACAACATACTTGGGTAAATAAACTAAGGCATTACCTCCAAATTGTGAGCGACTCACCATTGCTGACATTTCTATTACGCCCGTAAAAGGAACCCATGTGTCGGTAATATTAGTTACATAAAATTGGGAAAGGGAGTTTTTTAAAAGTACGGATGCACAGATAATACCCTGATATTCAATATCTTGCAGTCGTCTAATTTCATCGTTTGCCAATCCATGACATATCTTTGCGGCAATCGGTGCTGGCACTGTCACAATAACGCGATCGAATTCGGCGTAGGAGCCATCAGCAAACTCTACATTAACAATATGGCTGTTCGAGGTTTCCAAGGATTCGATTTTTTCGACTCGATGCCCTAATTTGATACTTACATTCAAATCGAGCAATACTTCGGTGAATCGCTCTAGAATGCGATCATATCCTCCTGCGAGATAGCCAAACATCTCTTTTTTTAAACCAGTGCGCCTAGCCGCATATAGCCGCGCAATAATTGCCCAGATAAAGGAAGCTGAGGCTTTGCGATAGTTTTCGCCCAGCTTTGATCGCAGGAGGGGCAACCAAATTTTCTCAAAGACATGTTTGCCAGACCATCTGATTAACCAATCGCTGACAGAAATTTTTTCTAACTTTTTCCAGTCAGTAATTTTGGAGCCATAGATAATGGTGAAGGCAAAACGCAGTTTATCAATGAGATTGAGAGGGAAAAAACGTAAGAACTCGATCGCATTAGAAATCGAATAGAGTTTACCATCGTTATAAAATCCTGTTTTTGTTTCAACCCATTGCATATTTTGCTCTAAACCGAGCTCTGTCAATAGCGATCGCAAATAGGTATCGGATAGCAAGATAACGTGGTAATGGCGATCCCAGATAATATCGCCTAATCGCCAAGCATCCGCTAAACCACCTAGGCGATCGCCACTCTCAATTAAAGTTACTTGTTTACCCTGTTGGGCGAGGCGCAAAGCGAGGGTCATTCCTAAGATGCCACCCCCAACAATACCCCAATGCTCAGATTTGGATGCCATAGATCGTCAAGTTAATATTTATTTGGTAAGTAGATAAGGCTTTTAGCATAAGTAAACTCAAAACCCAGAAGATCGTACCGCCCGCTACGCGGGCGATACGATCTCTGGGTTTGGTTTTTAATGATTGAGATAACACTTTCAACAGAAATCTCAGTTAGGGTAAGTCAGTTCCATTACATCGCGATCGGCGATCGCATACTTCAAACCACAAGCAGAACAGGTGATTTCTGGCTCATACACATTCTCATCCATAGCAAATCGCCGAAGTAACTGACCGCAACGACATACGCAACCCACCGATCTAGCTGGATGCCCCATGGCTAGATGAAAGTCAGGTATGGACTTAGTGACGAGAGAACCCATCCCAATCATGGCAAAGCGCCCAATGCTCAGATCGTTGCCGACCGTGCATCCTGCCCCAATGGTCGCTCCTGCCTGTACGAGCGTTGGCAGAGTATGCTCATCGGGAGCGGAGGGGCGAAGTTGCTTCAAATTGCTAGTAGTTGCCCTTGGAAAGCGATCGTTAGTGAAGATCGTCCCTGCACTAATCATGACCCCATCTTCGATGGTGACGGCATTACAGATATAAACAAAGGCATTGATTTTAACCCGATTACCAATCTTTACTCCATAGGCAATATAGGTCTTTTCGCCCACAATACATTCTTCGCCAATCTGGGTTGAATGGCGAATATGGACGTTATCCCAAATAGAACTGCCTTCTCCAATACTGACATTGTCTTCGACAATTGCCGAAGGATGGATGCGAATTGCCATATATCTATCCTCAAGTTATCCTAAGGCAACGGCAGGAACTTCATTAGTTGGTAAAACACGAAGATTATGGTGACCAATCCGAGTCCAACTAGTCTGCATCATCGCTGCATAGGCAGATTCAATCGCTGCGACGGAGGCTAGCCCATCCTCAGCCGTAATAATCAATTGTTCCTCACCTCTAATTGCCTTGGTGAAATTCTCGATTTGGCTACGAAATGCTTGTACTTTGTTATAACCCTTACCAAATACAACCCAATCTGAACTAGAAGCTTGACGATATTTAGATTCTCGCCAACCAACTGAAATTGTACCCTGAGAACCATAGATCCGAATATAACTATCTAGCTCCTTATTAATGCTCCAAGAGAGGTCGATACTACCACGTACGCCGCTGGCACTCTTCACAAAAATCTGGACAGTATCTTCTACGGCTAAACCTTGAATGCGCTTGCCTTCGACAACTTGAATCTCATCAAGAGCGCCGAGAAAATATCTCATAATATCAACAGAGTGCGTACCATTATCGATGAGCACGCCACCACCGCTAATCTGAGGCTGTGAATTCCATCGCTTACTCATGTCCACTCGCCCAGTAAAAGCGTTCTCAAATAGCACGATCTCGCCCAGAATTCCCGAAGAGACAATTTGCTTAGCACGAATTACATCTTCGACATAGCGAAACTTAGAAGCCATAGTCAAGATAACACCCGCCTGTTTGGCGGCTTCAACCATCAGCTTCGCTTGAGCTGAATTTACACTGAGGGGCTTTTCGCAAAGAACGTGGATTTTATGCTCTAGAAGATAGCGGCTAACATCTAAATGGGTAATGGGAGGAGTACAAACGATCGCAGCATCGATCTCGATACTATTGACCAAATCTTCATGGGATGCAAAACTTTGACATCCCAAACGCTCTGCTAAAGAACTAGCTCTAGATAGATCTACGTCAGCAATGCCCACAAGCTGGGCGATATCAGTACTTTCAAAGGCTTGGATATAGGATTGAGCGATCGCTCCCGCACCGACTAGACCAAACCTCAATTTTGTTGTCATGGAAATCCTCCTAATAAATTTATAGATTAAGTTATAGATTAAGTTATAGATTAATACCAATTCCCAAAATGGCGTTGCCATTTTGGGAATCTCAAAACCTTACTGGGCTT
>NZ_ALWB01000117.1 GCF_000332215.1 Pseudanabaena biceps PCC 7429 | reverse complement strand
CGTTGCTTCGCAACGCTTTCAAAAATTTCCTTGGTTTGGGTTTAAGCGCAAAGCGCTGTAGGATAAATCAAAATCCAAACATTGATTGATGGCGCGGAGCGCCATCAATCAATGTTTGCTTAGGACTGCTTCATGAGAACCATGACCCGACTGACAGCTTCTCGAACAAAGGCTTTGAGAAATTCATCGCGGCGATTTAATTGGAACTGTCGTTGTACCACTTCGGCAATTCCCCCATCACCCCAATCGCGATCGCGACTGAAATATTCAATGAAACTCTTGCCCGCAATACGCGTGAGATAGGCTGCTGTTACTGATTGAACGGTGGCTTTGAGAACTAGTCCCACGACAGTTACGGAAATTAAGGTGGTAATAATTTGCACTACCCCTTTTACAATTCCCAAACTAACGAGAGTGCGTGTCAGCGAGTTAGCTAATTCTTTACCGCGATCCATATTGATCTCACAACCATAGACCCTCCCAATTTCCACCACCATTTGGGCATTGATCGCAGCCGTAGCGAGGAGATCGACTACGGGCAAGGGCGTAGCGAAAACTACGCCTACCACCAACCATTGGAACTTCTCGACCACCTTTTCGGCTTCCTGTTGTTGCTGTTGGGCGAGGGCTTCGCGGGTTTCCTCGGTGAGCCTCTGCGATCGCAATAGCACGTTATCGGCAACCAACTCATCCCCTTCATAACTGAGAATATCGAGAAGACGCGACAACAGGGGTTGAATTTTGGGTTTGGGCGTAACGACTGTCCCCGAATCGAGGGTAATAGCGGCAGGATTTGCGGCGATCGCGACGATATCTTCTGGGGGAATAAAATCCAAAACCCGTGATCGCAAACTGGTGTGGATGATATCGCGATCGCTGGGGGTGAGGCGATCGATTTTATTGAAGGCGAGAATGGTGCGCTTGCCGATTTCCGTAAGGGCTTTGAGAACTTCATACTCCGATCGGCGCAAATCATCATCGACGACAAAGACAATGAGGTCAGCTTCGGTTGCGATTTGCCGAGCCTCCCTTTCGCGATCGCTCCCTAGGGCACTCGCCTCTAAAATTCCTGGACAATCGGTAATTTGGACGGGGACATCTAAATTTGCAAATCGCACAGGTGCATAGAATTTCCCCAACTGGGTCGTCCCCATGGTCGCACCAATCTCCCCGCGGCGATCTTCGCGGCGATTATCGAGATCGCGATCGGCAAGATCGAGCAATCCATTAACTAGGGAAGTTTTGCCTGCGGAGCCGACCCCAAACACAACTACCCGTAACTCTTGACGGATAAAGTTGTTTTTGAGCTGTTCGGTCTGTTCGGATAGCGAGCGCCGCGTGACTTCATCTTGAATTTGCTCCACCTGACGCTCTAGCGCTTCAAGACTATCTTGAGCTGCTTCGATCTTGTCCGTCGGGACTTCGGGAAGGGGACGCGGTTTAGAGGGCTCAGCCTGAAATAAGCGTAAATAGCGCCAGACCAATAAGCCCAATCCTGCCAATAGTCCGATGACCAATAGGACGACAAACCCTCCGAGGATCGGCGAAGTTGTGGCGGCAATTGCTTGATAGATTTGGATCAGGCGATCAAGTAATGGAACAACAAAAGAAATTACTAAGGCTATACAGCCGATGGTAATTAGCGATCGCCACCAAGAGAATCTATTTTTCATAGTCCTTTTTCATAGTCCTATTTGGCAGATGCTGACAAACGACGCTTGCTCCACCACCTGAAGCCGATTTTCTCTAACTCGACCCATAGCACTAATAACAGACTAAATCCAAAGCATAAACCAAGTTCCGAAGCATTCAGGGCATTCGTTCCGAAAAATTGCCTTAAGCTCGGCACGTAGAGCAGGGCAAGTTGTAAAATCGTGGTAAAAATCACGGAAACTAGGAGGTAGGGGTTAGAGATGGGATTTAACTCGATCAACAACTTGGAATCGGAACGACAGGCGAGGGCGTGCCCCATTTGGGCAATGCAAAGGGTTGTGAAGGTGATAGTTTGCCAATGCTCGTGCCATGAGGGATTACCAGAGTTGTAAGCGATTTCCATTAAGGCGATCGTTTGCAATCCGAAGATAACACCAATACGGAGGATATACCAACCCAAACCCCGCGCAAAGATGTTTTCTTGAGGATTAAATGGAGGTCGCTCCATCACATCATCTTCCGCTGGTTCCACCGCAAGGGCAAGGGCTGGTACACCATCGGTCACTAGATTCATCCAGAGAATCTGTAGGGGCGTGAGGGGCACGGCTCCAAAGCCAAGAAATGGGGTCGAAGCGATCGCAATGACCTCACCGACATTACTGCCGAGAATATATTTAATGAAGCGACGAATATTGGCGTAAACCGTGCGTCCTTCTTCAGTTGCCGCCACGATTGTGGCATAGTTATCATCTAACAAAATCATGTCACTGGCTTCTTTGGAAACATCGGTTCCCGTAATTCCCATCGCAATGCCAATATTCGCTTGCTTCAGGGCTGGGGCATCGTTTACGCCATCACCAGTCATCGCGACTACCTCACCCGATCGCTGTAAAGCTTGCACGATTCGGAGTTTATGCTCGGGCGAAACTCTCGCATATACGGTAGTTTGCCGAGCGATCGCCGTTAGTTCTTCATCATCCATATGTTCGATTTCACGACCCGTGAGCACTCTATTGCTATCGGGATAGAAAATATTCAGATCGCGGGCGATCGCTTGAGCTGTCAGTTGATGGTCGCCCGTGATCATAATCGTGTGAATTCCCGCATGTTGACTGATCTGCACGGCGGTGGCGGCTTCCCCACGGAGGGCATCGCGAATGCCAACTAAGCCCAACCAAACGAGATTATTTTCGATGTTGGGGAGTTCGGTTTCGGTTGGTAAATTCTCTAAAGGAAGATAGGCAAACCCTA
This sequence comes from Pseudanabaena biceps PCC 7429, assembly GCF_000332215.1. Classification (GTDB taxonomy): domain Bacteria; phylum Cyanobacteriota; class Cyanobacteriia; order Pseudanabaenales; family Pseudanabaenaceae; genus Pseudanabaena; species Pseudanabaena biceps. Next base: position 14,730 of record NZ_ALWB01000117.1, on the reverse strand, counting down.
AAACGCGCATTCCCTTAGAGGCAAGCAGATTGTTTTGAGTGTTAATAGAGTTGATCTGTGAAATCGAGATGGGATTGCTCTGCTTCTCATTATGTATGCGATCGCAGCGCTCTAGAACTAACTCAGGCGAACCTTTGCAAAAGAGAATGTAAGCTGTTTGGGGCAGTAAGGCAGCGATCGTGCGGATCGATTCGGGGGTATCTTCGGCATCCATACTTTTGATTTCTGCGATCGCACTCATGAGTTTGCGTTCAGAACTAAAGGGAATCTCCGCAACTCTAGCAAAATAGCTAATCAGTTGATCATGCCGAAAATTGGCTTTGCCCGCCAAGGTTAACAAAGCGCCTTCGGTCGGGTCGCCAATAATTTGCCATTGCGATTTGTCTAGACCTGTAGGCAAGGGAATTAAACCGTTCGCGCCTTGATTGTTAGCATTATCTTTCTGTAAATAGGAATCGTTACAAATCACTCCCGCCGCTAATAAAATTTGTAATTCTGGGCATTGATAGATACTCAAATCACTAGCTAGCATATCCCCCGCCAGTCGAGAAATCGCAAATTCCCCGATCGGTTCATAACCAGTTCCCCCAATCTGAGCGACATAGTTCGCCGTGAATGCGCTTTCCGCCACCATTTTGTTTTGGGTGAGCGTACCCGTTTTGTCAGAACAAATCACGGTTACTGAACCGAGGGTTTCCACCGCAGGCAGCTTGCGAATGAGCGCGTGGCGCTTGACCATCCTTTGCGTTCCCAAAGCTAAAGTCACCGTGATCACCGCAGGCAGACCTTCAGGAACTGCCGCCACCGCCATACTCAAGGATGTGTTCAATAATTTAACTAAATCACCATGCCGCCACAGTCCAATGCCAATTACGAGAACCACCAGTACCAAAGAAGCAATCACTAGAACCTGCGAAAGCTCTCCCATTCGTTTTTGTAATGGAGTTTCTTCTATTTCCACATCCTGCAATAGATTGGCAATCTTTCCTAATTGCGTTTCCATCCCCGTTGCCACGACGATCATGATGCCTCGCCCCTGCAAGACTTCCGTACCCTGAAATACCATATTGCGACGATCGCCTAGGGATTCATCGGCATTAAACAAGCGATCGGCAAACTTTTCTACACCCTGCGATTCCCCCGTGAGCGCTCCTTCTCTAACCTTGAGGCTTACAGCCTGCAATAAGCGTCCATCCGCCGCAATCTGCATTCCCGCATCCACAAATACGATATCGCCGATGACTAATTCTGCCGATGGAAGTTCGGCAATTTTACCCTCCCGTAATACGCGTACGTTGGGAGCTGCCATTAGCTTTAATGCAGCTAGGGCTTTCTCAGCACGACTTTCCTGTACATAGCCCAAAATTCCATTGAGAATGACGATCGCCGCGATCGCGATCGCATCTTTGGGAAAATTCCCTTCTCGCAGATCTAAAAATGCCGAAACGACAGCCACGCCCATCAACATCAGTAACATGATGTTGGTAAACTGATCGATAAAAATGCTGAGTCGGGCTCTTCCTGTTTTACCTTTTAGCTCATTGCGTCCATAGATATTTTGGCGATCGCTAATTTGCCAAGACTCCAGCCCCATTTCGGGATTAGTATCCAACGCGGCGATCGTTTCATCGATTGTCAGCGCGTGCCAAACTTGCTTAGTTGGTATATTTGTTGCCATCGGGGTTGTCAACGCTCTTGCTTCTGAAGTCTCTGTTTAAGCCTATCAGAGTCTATCCTATCTCTAAACTAAGATGTATTGAGAGATTGTTACGCTTGCATAGGCACGATCTCCATCCAGATTAAACAGAATAAATAGTTAAGAACGCTTACCCGCCGTAAATCTATACCACTCGCCTACAATGGGATAATATTCATAAATATCAGAGCCAAAATGGTAGCTCCCATAGGGGTTAGGCTGATAGGCAAATCCATAAAAGTCAGAGATATCAATAAAGCGAAAGTTCCCAGTACTGAAGTAGATACCCCCACGGCTATCGCGATCGCATTCTATGACGCGATAGAAACCTAACTGTTGGTTAATTGGTTTGCTATTACAGATTGAGTTGAGCTTATCCGCATTAACAATAATTGCCTCAAATGCAGGGCGTGACATCGAAAAGGCAACTGTTTGGGGCAGATTAGTTAGTAATAAAATTACTGTTAAACCCACAGTTATTATGGCGGTGGTTAGTAATGTTTGATCTTTAGGGAAAAAATTTATTTTCTTTAAGATTTGCATCCCAACTAGAATTATCACTACCAATAAAACTAGAAGCGGGATTCCATAAATAGTTAGGAGCCAAAAAAGAATAAATAGCAAACTGACAAGCTCTCCAGGGAAGCAACTAATCCACAGCACTCCCAGACAAATTAGTTGCAAGAGCAACAACAATATAAATAAGAAACGATTCGCCATTCTTCAGCTCTCTATTTATAGCTATAGTCACTTACAGCAATTACCGATCAAACGAACACAAGGAAATTTTTGAAAGCGTTGCTTCGCAACGCTTTCAAAAATTTCCTTGGTTTGGTTTTGAGCGCAAAGCGCTGTAAAACCTAGAAGAGCATACCTCCCGCTTAGCGGGAGGTATGCTCTTCTAGGTTTACGGATCGATGAAAGTGTAATTATTTGGACATCGGTATCCTTCATCCTGATTTTGGGGCTTTGAGGCAATTGCTTTGGTTGTAAGATTGCTCTCGCACATTATTAATCTGGTGGCTTTTTGCCCATTTTCTCCAGAGATCGTATAGATAATTCCCGTATAAGCCTTCAACCCATCTTTTACAGGAATAGCGCTATGCTGTACCATTAACTCAGATCCTTCTGTGAATAGATTGATCTTGTATGTATAAAGATCTGAATTTAGCTGTAGTCCAGATTTGATTTGATTGATATCGGTTGAGAATTGTCCCTTTTCTTGAAATATTTGCTGTTGCGATCGCATAATTGCACGAATAGAAGCTTTACCTTCGTTCTCGCGGATCGAGGCTGTGGAACTAGCGAGATCTGCTGATTTAAGTATTTTAATATCGCTATCAATGGTCATGCGATCGGAAATCTTCGTTAACTGTTGTGGTTGCCAACCTAAGTCATTGGGGCGAACTTGATCGGGAACTGTGTTAGCTATTTTTAATAATCCATTTCGATCAACTTCATAGATAGTTTGAGTAGTGAGATCGCCAAAAACGAAGTCGAGTTCTTGGGGGTTCGTATGAGCATTCGCTTTGAATTTCCCAGCGATCGCTATTCTGCCCGACGATAAATCGTTAGAGAAAATATATACATTGCCATCGATATCATTTTGGGTTTCAAAAACCGCCGTACCTATTTTGCCTCCATCTGAATTTTTAAATTCCCAAGTTCCTGCTAACTTTTGAGTTGAGGCATCTCGAACGCGATCACTTGTGGGATTACAGCTAACCAGTAATCCTGAAACTAGCCCTGAGGTAAAAAAGACGAAGGCGATTGATTGATTAGCAAACGCTCTCTTAAAAAATATGTTGAACATGTAATACTTAAATTAGAAACGCCATATAATTTAGACTTATTTAGCAATTTAGCAAAATATTACAAATTTTTAGGAACTAAGTTTGGTTATGGGAAGCAATCTTGAACAATTGTATTGCGAATATTTAGGGGAAGATAGTTTTTTAGAGTTGTTACTTATTCCTGAAGGTAAGTTCATGATGGGAACTTCCTATAAACATGAAGGTTATAACAGTGAAAAACCGCAACAGCAAGTAAATATCTCTTCATTCTATCTGGGGAAATTTCCAGTTACGCAACGACAATGGCGAGCGGTCGCTCGATTGCCTGAAGTTGGCAGTGCGCTCAATCCCGATGTTTCTCACTTTAAGAATGAATTTGCGCCTGTAGATAATATCTCATGGGCAGATGCGATCGAGTTTTGTAAAAGGCTGCGTAAGCTGACTAAAAAAGCTTATCGCCTACCTAGCGAAGCAGAATGGGAATATGCTTGTCTGGGCGGGAAATCAACTCGCTATTCCTTTGGAGAGGAAATTAGTACGGACTTTGCCAATTATGATGGTAGTCTTCAGTATGATTCTAACGCAGTTGTAAAATATCGCGAGGGAACTACTCCTGTCGGAACCTTTCCTGCCAATGATTTTGGGCTGTATGACATGCATGGTAACGTCTGGGAGTGGTGTGCCGATCCTTGGCATGAAGATTATCGGGGTAGACCTGCCAATGGTTCAGTTTGGGAATTGGGAGGAGATATGCAGTATCGCGTACTTCGGGGTGGTTCTTGGAAACATGATGAATGGGAATGTAGAGCGGCAAATCGGCGCAAAGACCCTTTTGTGAATTGGTACAACTACTATGGATTTCGGATTGCTCTCTCCGAAAACTAATGACAATTCATCGATACCATTCTTTCGGGGCTAACCAGAAAATAAGCGCAATTCAGAAGTAGGGGAGTTCAGAAATAAATTCGCTCTTTGGAGAACGGATGGTGATATTTGAATTTGCTTGAGAACCACTAATCCTTCGTCTATAAAGGATTGGCATAGGGCTGCATTGTTACCTTTATTAAAGGTTGTTTCATAATAAACTTCGCGAATGCCTGCCGATACCACCAACTTTAAACAGGAAATACAGGGTTCTAACGTGACGTAAATACTCGCGCCATCAGTAGGAATGCCATGCTTGGCTGCTTGAGCGATCGCATTGGCTTCAGCGTGAACGGCTCTAGAGGGAAATTCTTTGCTGGCATCACAGGTAAGAACATTGGGGTAGCAATAACCTTGAGTAGTGCAATGAACGGAGCCTGAGGGTGAGCCATTGTAGCCCGTAGCTAGCACCTGCTTATCCTTGACAATTACTGCCCCGACTGGAAAAGCCAGACAGGTCGATCGCATAGCTGCGAGTTTGGTCAGCAGCATAAAATACTCGTCCCATGTGGGTCGTTGTTGAAATGCTACCTTATCGATCGATTCGGTCATGGTTAATGCAGGGAGATAGGGTTTGCAAGATGGCGCAAAATAGTTTACCGCACAAGTTATCCCAAAGCGAAAAATGGCTACGCCATTTTTCGCTTTGAAAACCCTTACTGGGTTTGGTTTTTAATTCACAAAAGTGTGCCAACACTTTTGTGAATTGGTATAAGTATCTAGGCATAATTAAAGACCAAAGCCAGAGAGCATACCGCCCGCTGCGCGGGCGGTATGCTCTTCTGGCTTTTAAGTTTACTTATGCCTAGATACTTAACTAACGTGAGTTCGGGATAATTTGAAACGGGCTTCGAGAAAGGGTTTGCGTAGCAAACCCTTTCTCGAAGCCCGTTTCAAATTATCCCAAACCCCTAAAGATAAATGGCGGCGCGAAGCGCCGCCATTTATCTTTAGGGGTTTGGGATAAGAGCATAGTGAGGACAATCCTCACTTTTTACTTCCATCCTCATCGCCAATTTTACTGGTGGAAATAATATGAATATCGACATTCTTAAGTAATCGCAAAATCCTTTGGGTCAGTGACCCCTTAAATAAAATTTGCCACCGCGATTTTTGGCTTTCTCCCATCACAATCTGGGTAACCCGATAATTTTTTGCCGTATCCACGATCGCCTTTAAAGCATTACTATCGCTTACCCGAATAAAAGTACCTTCAAATTCTTTGCACAATCGTTCGCAAGTCTCTATATGGAGGCTTTCGGCTTTGGTTAAAAACCGTTCAGGGTCGTCAACAAATAGAACATAAAGCTGGGCATGCATATAGCCTGCAATCCTCGCACCTCGCCGCAATAACTGTAAAGAATTAGGATAGGTAGAAACGCAAACTAACACCCGTTCGTGAATGTTACAAACTAGATTGCTAGCCGAATTATTAGAATCATGGGCTTCGAGATCGTCTTCAATATTATCGGCAATTTCTCTCAGTGCTAACTCCCGTAGGGCAATCAAATGACGACGCTGAAAAAAGTTGTTAAGGGATTGATCGATTTTTTCAGGTGCATAGATTTTTCCATCGCGGAGTCTTTCCTGCAAGGTTTCAGGCGTGACATCGACTACGACCACTTCATCGGCTACCTCTAAAATGCGATCGGGAATGCGCTCTCTGACGATCACCCCCGTTATTTTCGCCACGGTATCATTAAGGCTCTCGATATGTTGAATATTAACAGTGGAATAGACATCAATTCCTGCTTCTAGCAGCACTTCCACATCCTGATAGCGTTTTTCGCGTTCGGCATTGGGAACGTTAGTATGCGCCAATTCATCCACTAGCGCTAATTGTGGCTGTCTCTCAAGGATTGCATTAGTATCCATTTCTGTGAGCGTCACCGACTCCCAACTAATTTGTTGGCGCGGGATTAATTCCAAACCGATCGCTTTGGCTTTCGTTTCAGCACGATTATGGGTTTCCAGCAACCCAATTACAACATCAATACCTTCCGAGCGCAGTCGATGAGCCTCTTCTAGCATTCGATAGGTTTTACCAACTCCAGGACTCATGCCAATAAATATTTTGTGTTTACCACGACGATGGGTTCTAATCATAGTTCTTTCTGCTTATAGAGCTAAAACCTGTAGCGTTGCGCTACAGGTTTTGGAGTTTTATATTTAATTGCACCCAGCTACTTATCCCTTCGAGTTATACCAATTCCCAAAAGTGTGGCTACACTTTTGGGAATTAAAAACCAAACCCAGTAAGGGTTTTCAAATCACAAAATGGCATAGCCATTTTGTGATTTGGTATCATGCCTTCGATAGGTTGTCTAATGCAAGATTTAACTTTAATACATTCACCCCATCTTCTCCAAAAATGCCGAGAAACCGACGATCAGTACTTAGTTCGATCAGTTTTTCTAGTTGGCTCGGCTCGACTTTCCTTGCGAGAGCGACTTTCTGGATTTGGGCTTTAGCGGCTTCAGGGGTGATATGGGGATCGAGTCCAGAGCCAGAGGTATAAATGAGATCGGCAGTGGGATTAATACCTGCTTTTTGCAATCTCGGTAAATCCCCCTCGATCGCCTTACTAGGATCGGCATCGGCTTTGCCCTTGATGCGCCCGAGCAGATCGGGATTACTTGGTGCTAAGTTACTTCCACCCGATATGCCCGTTTTGAGAAGGCCCGCCGTATCCTTTTGAGGGTCGGCAGTGCTGTAGCTGATGGTACTGGGTCGGCTATTAAAATATTTGTCACTGGTAAAGGGTTGTCCAATGAGACTCGAACCGATCACCTGTCCTTGAGAATTGCGGATTAAACTTCCATTTGCTTGATAAGGAAAGCCACCTTGAGCGATCGCAATCATGGCAAAGGGATAAATTACCGCAACCAACAACCAAAGAACGAGGGTAGTCCGAATAGCTTTGATAATTTCATTCATAGGATTAAAATTTCTCAGGTTGGAACATGACGGCAAAGAGATAAATGGAAAAGCTAACGGTGGCAATCCCTAATAGCCCTAAGGCATAAGCTTGAAAGCGGGTAAAACTATCGGCATTAGCGGCGAAGACCGCAGGGGCAGCTACGAGATTCAGACAAAAGGCAAGAAATAAGTAGATTGGATATTTCCGTTTAATCACAAGTTGCCCAAGACTCCCAAGATCTTCGAGGGGAAAGCCGCTAACAATATCTTTAGAAAAGTAATTTGGAGAAAAGTAATTTGGGGATTTTTTCATGATTTGCAATGGGATAAATTAGGCGATGGGCAAGAGAATATCGATGAATTTAATGGCAATAAATGGAGCAATCACGCCACCTAGCCCATAGAGCAGAATATTGCGCTGTAGGAGTTGATCGGCAGTAAGAGGACGAAACTTCACACCTTTAAGAGCCAAGGGAATTAGGGCTGGAATGATCAGGGCATTGTAGATTAACGCGGAGAGAATTGCCGACTGGGGACTTTTTAAACCCATGACATTCAAAGCACCAATCCCTGCGGCAGCAAATATGGTAGGAATGATGGCGAAATACTTCGCAATGTCATTGGCGATCGAGAAGGTGGTCAAAGCGCCACGGGTAATCAGCAATTGCTTGCCGATCGCCACGAGATCGATTAACTTGGTCGGATCGGAATCTAAATCCACCATATTAGCCGCCTCTTTTGCCGCCTGTGTTCCTGAATTCATGGCAACGCCCACATTGGCTTGCGCGAGTGCAGGTGCATCGTTCGTGCCGTCGCCCGTCATGGCAACTAGCTTGCCCTGAGACTGTTCGCGGCGAATTACTTCAATTTTATCTTCGGGTGTCGCTTCGGCAATAAAGTCATCGACTCCCGCCTCTTCGGCAATTACCGAGGCAGTAATCTGGTTGTCTCCCGTGAGCATAATCGTGCGCACGCCCATCCGTCGTAATTGATCGAATCGCTCTCTCAGTCCTGGCTTAACGATATCTTTGAGATAGATCACGCCATACAAATCACCACCCTGACATACTCCTAAGGGCGTGCCACCGAGTTTCGATACTTTTTCGTAGGCAGCTTCAAACTCTTCGGGGACGTTGCCAGAACGCGATCGCACAAAGCCACGGATCGCATCAACGGCTCCTTTGCGAACTTCGATCGCATCGGGGAGGTCAGTACCACTCATACGGGTACGGGCAGAAAATTCAATACCCTTGGACTGTTCCCGATCAAACTTTACCACCGCTCCTGATTGTTCAGCTAACTGGACGATTGAACGCCCCTCAGGGGTTTCATCAAAGATACTAGCGGCTAAAGCCACGGAAGCGATCTCGGCGAGAGAATGTCCATTCACAGGAATGAATTCATCGGCAAGGCGATTGCCAAGGGTAATCGTGCCAGTTTTATCTAGCACCAAGGTATTGATATCGCCGCAAGCCTCAACCGCCCGACCCGATGTCGCAATCACATTAAATTGAGCAACCCGATCCATACCCGCAATCCCGATCGCACTGAGTAATCCGCCAATCGTCGTCGGAATCAGGGCAACCAATAGGGAAATGAGAATGGCGATCGTCGTCGGTGTTTGCACGTAATTGGCAAGGGGAGTGACCGTCGCCACCACAATCAAAAATACCTGCGTCAGCACCGTCAGCAGGACGGTTAAGGCAATTTCGTTAGGGGTTTTTGTCCGCTCAGCTCCCTCCACGAGGGCAATCATGCGATCAATAAACCCCTGTCCAGGATCGGCAGTAATCTTAATAGTCAGCTCGTCGGAAACCACCCGAGTACCACCCGTAACCGAACTCGCAATATCCGTTCCTGGTTGCTTAAGCACTGGTGCGGATTCACCTGTAATTGCCGATTCATCTACCGAAGCCAAACCCGCAATCACTTCTCCATCAGCGGGAATCATCTCGCCGATCTTGACCTTAACGAGATCGCCTCGGCGTAGCTCCGTAGAGCTAATTTGCTCGATCGCACCATCGGGCAGCACTTTACTAGCGATCGTATCCGATCGTGTCGTCCGCAATGAGTCCGCCTGCGCTTTACCTCGTCCCTCAGCGATCGCTTCGGCAAAGTTGGCAAACAAGACTGTAAAGAAGAGAATAATCGTAATTAAGCCATTGAGAACCCTCTCTTTGTTAGGATCGGCTGCCACAGTTCCAAATAAATTGGGATCGATCGTGACTAATAGAGTGACAATCGTCCCCACCCACACCATGAACATCACGGGATTGCGAACGGCTATACGGGGATTGAGCTTCCGAAATGCATCCCGAACCGCCCGTTGATACAGTCCAGCCATAGATGCCTTGGGAGTATGGCGGCGCGAGTCGCGGGTGCTACCGAGGGATTGCTTCTTTGACGAAGATGAGTTAATGCTTGAATTATTATTCATGGATTTTAGCCGCCTCTAGCGATGAGAAAAGCTTCAGCAACGGAGCCGAGAGCCAATACGGGAAAGAAAGTTAATGCGCCCATAATCAAAATCACACCTGCTGTAACACTGGTAAATAGAACCGTGTCGGTGCGTAATGTACCTGTAGTCATTGCCACGGGTTGCTTGCGCGACATACCATCCGCTAATAAAAGCAATGCGACAATCGGCACATAGCGTCCACCTAAGAGGCTCACCGAGGCACTTAGGTTCCACCACAAAGCCGTAGGTGCTGGCTGGCTATTGCCCAAACCAGCAAAGCCCGAACCATTGTTTGCCGCCGCCGAGGCATATTCATAGATTACTTGAGTCAATCCATGAAACCCAGGATTACTAATTCCTGCTAACTGATCGGGAAATGCTAAGGCGATCGCACCAGGAATAAGTATAAAAATGGGATGGATCAACAAAATCAAGAAACTGGTCAAGACCACTTCATTTTTCTCAATTTTGCGCCCCAAAAATTCTGGAGTTCTACCAACCATTAGCCCAGTCACAAATACAGCTAAAATCGAATAGGCAAATAGATAAGCCGTACCCGTGCCTTGCCCTCCCCAAATAATTTGCAAGAACAGATTGGACATCGTAATAAAAGCGCCACTGGGCATGAGCGAATCGAACATCGAGTTGACAGCACCAGTCATCGTTCCTGTCGTCGTCACTGAAAACAAAGCCGTCTGAGCCCAGCCAAACCTGATTTCTTTACCTTCAAAGTTCGGACTCTGTTTGCCTAGAACGGCATTAACCAGAGAATTACCTTGATATTCGCCAATCCCTGTAACAATAATGAATCCCACAAAGATAATAAACACCATGCCAAACAATAACCACGACATTTTGCGATTATTGGCGATTTCTCCATAGGTAAAAATTAGCGCTGTCGGAATGGAAATCATCGCTAATGTCTGAAGAAGATTGGAAAATCCATTGGGATTTTCTAAGGGATGTGCCGAATTAGCGGCAAAGAATCCACCACCATTTTCGCCAAGTTGTTTGATGAACTCGAAATGAGCCACGGGACCTAAAGCGATCGCTTGGCTGATGCTCGGATCCTCTAAAGTGGGAACAACCACTGGGGCTGATAGGGTTTCAGGAACGCCTGAAATAATCAAAGCGATCGTACCGATAATACTAATCGGCAAAAGAATGCGCGTAATTGACTTGATCAGATCGACATAGAAATTTCCAAGCGATCGACCAGTCAACCCACGAATAAAAGCGATACCTACCGCAATACCCGTAGCAGCAGACACAAAAAACATAAATCCCAATCCCAAAGTCTGCGTAAAGTAACTCAGGGTAGTTTCACCAGCATAATGTTGTTGGTCTGTGTTAGTAATAAACGAAATAGTTGTATGTAAGATCGTATCCCAGCTTGGAGCGCTCATTCCCGTTGGGTTGAGGGGGAGAATGCCCTGAAAGTTCATAATCAGCGCCAATATTACCGCCATCGCCAAATTGCTATACAAAATCGCGCGGGAATATTGCCAGCCCGTCATAGGAGCAGCTACTTGCCGATTACTCTGAATACCACTGAGATTAAATAGCAAATTCTCTAATGGGTTTAAAATTGAGTCCAGTAAAGTCTTTTGTCCCAGAAACACCCGTGCGATGTAACCGCCCAAAATTGGGGCGATCGCCACAATCAGCACCAGCGTCAGTCCAATTTGAATCCATCCTTGTAGCATGGTGGAGATTTTCCTTTTGAGTCGATAAACTATCAGGAAACCATTCCTAACAGTCAAATCATCGATCCATTTTCTCCGCTTGACAAGGTATATCTTTGTGTTTAGAACGCTCTTGCTTACTGATATCTAGGTTCAAGCTTGGTAAAGATTGCGCCGTTTAGACTGCGTTTAGATGGTGTTTAGTTGGCGATCGCTTACTTTGGATATGCTTTTTTCGATACTTGATAAACTTGGATTTAGAACTGAGTTTACTTTTAGCAGTCTAGAAAGTGCTTCTATTAAAATCCAAACGAAGGATTTAGCCAAAGCAGCTTAGTTATTTTTGCCTTTTCATTTTTTCGATTTCAGCTACAATCTTGTGTAAATTCATCCTATAGCTTAAACGCTATGACTTTTCAGAAACTTCACGAACAAGTTCTAACACTTCCCGAAGATGATCGTTGGGAATTAATCAATATCTTAATGAAATCCCTGCGGTCAAAACCTCCATTGGTGAACAGATACAAGGGGCTTGCATCAAGTTTAGTGGGTATTGCGAAGACTAATGCGCCTGCACCTACGGATGAGGAGGTTAAATCTATTTTAGAAACAAGACTCTTGCAGAAGTAATGAAGGTCTTATTTGATCAAATGTTATACTAGATGCGGTGTTGGCGCTTGTTCCCTTTGTCGAAAATGCTGCGTATCTTTTAGAGGCAGTGGAACTAGGCAGAAATTATTGATAGAAACCACGAGGCTAAGCTAAAGGAATGTCCCAAAAACAATCTGCACCATCTTGGCGATCGCCTTCATTTTGGATGGTTGGCGGACTGTTTGCGCTGGTGTTTACCTTAGAGTATGCTACGCCGCCAGACTATGTGATGAGCTATCTATATATCAGTCCGATCCTAATTGCCAATTCGCGACTGAGCCGTACAGCCTCTTTTCTACTGATATCAGCCGCAGTTATTTTGACATTACTAAATATTTGGATTCCCAATAATCCAGAAATTCATGGATCGATGGTAGTAAATCGCATAGTCACCATCTTTGCACTAATCGTAACGGGACTTTTGAGCGATCGCTATAGTCAAACCCAACAAACTCTATTCCAGCAGCAGTCAAAGCTGCAATCCCAAGAACGAATTATGAATGTGCGCGAAGATTTTGCCTCTACGCTAGCGCATGATTTACGAACTCCATTACTCGGCGCGATCGAAACTCTGCAAGCCTTCGATCGCGAACTGTTTGGCAGTATTAGTTTCAAGCAAAAAACTGTCTTAGAAACGATGATTCGCAGTCATCAAAATAGTTTGAAGCTAGTTGAAACTCTCCTTGATGTCTATCGCAATGAAACCGAAGGATTGCAATTAAAAACAAGTCCAACTAACCTCGCAGTTTTAGCGGAAGAAGTTGCTGCATCAATGGTGCATTTGTCAACCAGTCGCAGTGTCTATTTGAATTTGCATTATGGCGATTCCGAATTTCGCAAATTTCTATGGGTAAATGGCGATGCTTTTCAATTAAGGAGGGTTTTCACAAATTTACTAACCAATGCAATTAACCATTCCCCCAGAGGGGCTAAGGTGGAAGTAATACTTGAAACTCAGTCATCCTATCAGCTCGTTCATATTGCTGATTTTGGCGCAGGGATTAAGCCCGAAGAACAGCCCTATTTGTTTGAAAGGTTTTATCAAGGTCAAAGCGATCGCTTGGCTACAGGTTCTGGGCTTGGGCTATACCTGACCCGTCAAATTATCGAAGCCCATGACGGGACGATCTGGGTCGAAAACCGTATGCCCCACGGAGCTGTCTTTGCCTTTCGTTTACCAGCCTTACCCTTTTCATCGCAATCCACCTAATACCAAAGCTGAAAATGGCTACGCCATTTTCAGCTTTGAAAACCCTGACTAGGTTTAGTTTTTAATTCACAAATTAATTCACAAAAGTGTTGTTACACTTTCATGAATTGGTATAAATATAGCAACCTTAATGAGTAGCGGCGCAAAGCGCCGCCACTCATCTTAAAGTTTCTTATGTTTTTTTGATCAGAAATTGCTGTAATTCCCTTAGCAACAGCTATAAAAAACAAACCCTGACAAGGTTTGAGATTCCAAAAATGGCAAAGCCATTTTTGGAATTGGTATAAATAGATAAAGAATGGTGGCGCAAAGCATCGCCCTTCCTTATCGTCTAAATTCTTTCCTTAATTCGCGAAAATCCCCCAAACATTGACATCCATTTAACTACATAAAGCCGCAAAATATTTTTGGTAGGAATAATAAATAGTTCGGCATAATTAAAACCAAAACCAGAGAGCATACCGCACGCGCAGCGGGCGGTATGCTCTTCTAGGTTTTAAGTTTACTTATGCCTAGCTACTTACAAAGAAAAGCACTGTAAAGCTTGTCGTCATCCCCTGCCAACAAGCCTTAGGAAAAAACATGACCTTGGATCATCTGAGAATACTTTTAGTTGAAGATGACGAATTATTTCGTCTCGGACTACAGGTACGACTGCAACAGGAAAGGCAAATAGCCTCTTTAGTGGAAGCAAGTGACGGAGAAACGGCGATCGATCTTGCCAAACAACAGCCCTTCGATCTCGTTCTTCTCGATATTGGCTTACCAGGACTAGGAGGCTTGGAGACCTGTCGCCAACTCAAACTCAATCATCCCAGATTACCAATTTTAGCCCTAACTTCGCGCAACGAGCGATCGCTGGTTTCGCGATTAGTCACGGCAGGCGCACAGGGCTATTGTCTCAAAGGAGTTGCTGCGGAAACGTTAATTCTGGCAATGCGATCGGTAGTTGCTGGGGCTTCTTGGTGGGACGCAAATGCCACCGCTGAAATTCATAATATTTTTCAAAATCAATCCTCCGAAATAACTTCAGAGGATATATCTGGAGCGAGGACAAATCTTTTAACCCGTAGGGAAAAAGAAATTCTCCTCTTAATTTCTGAGCATAAAACCAACCAAGAAATTGCCAATCTGCTCTATATTTCTGCTGGCACGGTAAGGGTGCATATTCACGCGATCCTACATAAATTTGGCGTAAGCGATCGCAAACAAGCTATTGCCTATGCCATTCAGAACAATTATTTATAAGGAAAAAATTTATATGGTAAGGATGGGCGGCACTTTGCGCCGCCCGTCCTTACCTATCTAACAATACCCCCCTATTTCTCTAACGGGAGTTCGGTTTAAGCTGGCAAGTTTTAAAAGCCCAAAAGTAAAAGCCTTGCTACGCAAGG
>NZ_ALWB01000116.1 GCF_000332215.1 Pseudanabaena biceps PCC 7429 | reverse complement strand
CCAAAAGCTGTAGCGCATGCGGAGCATGCGCTACAGCTTTTGGGTTTTATATTTAATTACTCCTAGCTACTTAGCAACTTATAAAAATAAAAAAATGAATGGCGATTTTGTCTCCATGCGTTTTTTTTGCCTTAAGTTGCTATATTAGGCACTTCCATAATTTATAAAGCGATAATTTCTTTATAAAAGTGTTCTATGCGCGAACTATACCCAGCAATCGAGCCATATAGACAGGGACTGTTACCCGTTTCTGATTTGCATACAATTTATTTTGAGGAATCAGGAAATCCTCATGGTAAACCCGTCATCATTTTGCATGGTGGTCCTGGGGGAGAAAGCCAGCCCATTTATCGCCAATATTTCGATCCTCACCTATGGCGCATCGTCCAATTCGACCAGCGGGGTTGTGGCAAAAGCACTCCCCATGCCGAACTAGCCGAAAACACCACTTGGCATCTAGTGGAGGATATTGAGACCTTACGCAAACACCTCAATATCGATCGCTGGGTTATATCGGGAGGAAGCTGGGGGAGCACCTTAACTCTTGCCTATAGCCAAACCTATCCCGATCGCTGCCTAGCCTTAATTTTACGGGGTATTTTTATGCTGCGCCCCAAGGAACTGGCATGGTTTTATCAAGAGGGGGCAGGTTATATTTTCCCAGAAGCTTGGGAACAATACGTTGACTTGATTCCCATTGAAGAACGTCACGATATGATAGCCGCTTACTATCGTCGTCTCCTGAGTGACGATCCCCAAGAGCGATCGCTAGCCGCACAGACTTGGTCAATTTGGGAAGCCAGTACGAGTACACTCATTGCTGACTTACAACTAATCCAACGTTTTGGTTCCGATAAATTTGCTGAGGCTTTTGCAAGACTTGAATGTCACTACTTTGTCAACAAGGGATTTTTTCATTCAGAAAATCAGCTTTTAGACAATCTTGATCGCATTCGCCATATTCCTACGACCATTGTGCAGGGGCGTTATGACATGGTTTGTCCGATGTTTACCGCTTGGGAACTGCATCAAGCCTTTCCTGAAGCAGATTTTATCATTGTGCCTGATGCGGGACATTCCATGACTGAGGTGGGTATTCGTAGTGCGTTGATTGAAGCAGGCGATCGCCTTATGCAATCAGTAGCAACATTCCAGACGAGTCCATAGCCTCCATATTTGCCTTACATGATTTGCCTTACATGATTTTCTCTACATGATTTTTTAAATCATCCCGCAAAAATTCATCTTTGGCAAATTGTGACAGGTTGAGACGCAAAACATCTAACGAGTAAGTTAATGGCAGTTAAAAAACAATTAAAAACTAGCATTAGTATCATTACTCAATTTTATCCGCCAGACTATGCCGCAACTGGACAGTTTGTCTATGATTTAGCTGGAGCGTTAGCTCAAGAAGGATTTGATGTAAGCGTATTCACGGGAATGCCAGGCTATGCCTTTCGGCAAACAGATGTCAAACATGAAGAACGGGATAATGGCGTATTGGTAAGGCGCACTGGCTCGATTCACCTCATGTCCAAGCGCATTCGCAATAAAGTTTTTAGCAGCGTCCTATTTATCATTCGTTGTGTCATTAAGCTGCTTCGCAAAGATATTCGTGGCTCTCACTTAGTCCTAACCTCAGCCCCGCCATTTTTGGGATTAATTGGATGGCTTTACAACAAAATTTTTGGACATAGTTATAGCTGCATTATTTATGACATTTATCCTGAAGTCGCCGTACGTCTTAAGGTCGTCCCCCCCGATCATTTGATTGTCAGATTTTGGGAATTTGTCAATCATAAAGTGTGGCATCGCGCCGAATCCTTGATCGTTTTAAGCGAACCGATGCAGCAGCTACTAATTCAGAAACATCGCGATCTCGCCGACAAGATTCACGTCATTCATAGCTGGGCTGACCCGAAATTTATTAGCCCAATCGCCAAGTCAGACAATTGGTTTGCGAAACAATATGATTTAACGGATTGCTTTGTGGTGCTTTATTCAGGCAACTTGGGACGATGCCATGACAACAAAACGATTTTAGAGTGCGCTCAGTTATTAAGCTATCGGTCAGATATCAAATTTGTATTTATTGGCAATGGGGTTGGTTCTCAAGTTATTAAACAGGCGATCGCTATGGGAGAGCTAACGAATACCTTGCAATTGCCCTATCAAGATCGTGAAGTTTTGCCATTTTCCTTAACCGCCTGCGATCTGTCGTTAGTAAGCATTTTGCCTAATGTGGGCGATACGATCGCCCCATCCAAAATCTACGGAATTCTTGCGGCGGCAAGACCTGTAGCCGTAATCTGTCCTGAGAATAACTATTTACGAGAGTTAGTTGCTGAGGGTGATTGTGGTGCTTGTTTTGACAATGGTCATGCCCAAGAACTAGCCGATTACATTTGCTGGCTTGCTGCAAATCCTCATATTCAATCAACATTGGGGAGAAATGCTCGTCGATTATTAGAGCGTCGTTATACTATCGATCGTGCAATTCCGAAGTATATAACTGCTCTGGGGTTAAGCGAACAAAGCCCCTTATCAGTCGAGCAAACTCAACAGAGTTTTCATAATATTTAATCAATAGGGGATAAATGCTTGCTCGATATAGGCATGTAGGCAAAATTCCGATCCTGTGCGACGGACTAGGGCAACATCAAATCGACAGGCAAGTTGGGCTAAATGGGGATGTTCGCTCAAAAATGTTGATGCAGTTTTAACTAACTTAGCTTGCTTATGCGGAGTGATGGCGAGACTGCCATCCATATCCCAACTGCGATCGCTACGAGTTTTTACTTCAATAAACAATAGCCATTGGCGATCGCAGGCAATTAAGTCTAGCTCGCCCCAATGACAGCGCCACTGGGTTTCTACAATATCCCACCCATTAGTTTGTAGGAGCTTTGCTACTAATCCCTCTCCGCGATCGCCCACTGATTTGGTCATACACTTAACCTGAGGATTCAGCTATTATCCAGTTAAACCAATTCAAAAAATGGCGTTGCCATTTTTTGAATCTTAAAACCTTACTGTGTTTATTTTTTAATGTGAATTGTATTAACACTTCAGGAAATTGGTACGATCAGAATAATCATGAAAATCCAAGCTTTTATGTTACGAAATTTTATTTTTAAAGTTATCAATATACTGTTGTGTCTGGCTCTAATTTTTTCTGGAGCTAGCGCTGCTTCGGCAGATGTATATGTAAAAGCCTTTCTAGAAGGAGCAAACTTTTCGGGGCGATCGCTTCAAGGCTATCAATTTAACGAATCCGATCTGCGCAATGCATCCTTTGTTAATGCTGATGCTCAGGGAGTTAGTTTTTTTGCCGCTAATATGAAAGAAGCGAACTTGACGGGCGCGAATCTTAGCTATAGCACCCTTGATAATGCTCGTCTTGACAAGGCTAACCTCACTAATGCCGTGATCGAAGGCTCATTTGCCTATGGAACTTCGTTTAATAATGTAATTATTGATGGAGCCGACTTTACCGATGTGGATTTACGCACACCAATTCGGCAAAAGCTTTGTAAATCAGCTAAGGGGCAAAATCCGACCACAGGACGATTAACCCGCGACACCCTTGAATGTGACTAAGAATATGACTGACTTCTACATTCTTGCCACTCTAGACTGAAGCTTTTTAATTAAAAAATTTAATTAAAAAATTTAATTAAAAAATACATTGCTATTTTTGGATGACTATTTTGGATGACTATTTTGGATGACTATTTTGGATGACTATTTTGGATGACTATTTTTAAATTAAAAGTTTGACTAAGCCTTTTTTGCGCTCTATTAAATGCCATCACGCTGAAAAACGATTACAACGGATGGCATCCAGAAATCAGAACTTTGGGAAGTTTTATTTTTCTTTCTGGGCTTTATGTCTTAACTTTGTTAGCAGTTGTCATATTTGTATTAAGTTAACCTAACTTAGGGGGTATGATTCTCCTTGTGTATAGTACAGAAGTTCGGCAAACTACTTAAAATGAATGGTTTGACTGATACAAATACTTGGATATCTGTGCTAACAATATTTGTTTTCAGGATCGCTCTGCCTATCAATGTATGCAGTTAAATGAAACCTCCAGTGACCTATCAAGTGGCAGACTGCTACAAAGAAGCTTATTGCCACAAAGCTTGCCTGTTTACCCTGGGCTAGATATTGCTGCGGAAGTTTGGACAGCAGTAGATCTTGGTGGCGATTATTACCAATTTTTAGAACAGCCAGGAACTTTAGCCGTTGCGATCGCGGATTCTTCGGGTAAGTCGGTTGCGGGGGCAATTCACGCTGCATTGTTTAAAGGGCAATTGGATGCCTATGGACAGCAAGGTCGGCTCCAAAATCCTGCGTCCATGTTGAATTCTTTAAATCAATTACTTTGCAAAAGCCGTACTGATGATGCCGTCGCCCTATGCTATGGAGCGCTCGATCTAGTCACCTACGAGTTGCATTTGGGTAATGCGGGTATCCCTGGTCCCTTGATTTATCGGGCGGAGACCCATACTTGCGAAGAAGTCGTGAATCCAGCGATCGCCCTTGGTCGTTTTGATAGCGCTACCTATCGAGCCACTATGCGATCGTTGAACGCAGGCGATATCGCAATCTTTTTTAGTGATGGTCTATTTGAGGCGACTAATCCTGAAGGTGAAGAATTTGGGCGTTCTAATGGTGATGAGATCTCCCCACTCCGCAAAACAGTCATTCAGCTTGCCCAATATTCAGCGATCGACATTTTGCAGGGGCTAAAAACTGCCCTCGATCAATTCACCGAGCAGGATATTCCCGACGATGACGTATCGATTGTAGTCATCAAACTCAAACAAAAAGTTCATTTTTCCGAGCTGCGTAACTGTCCCTATTTAGAAGCCTTACAAGCATGGCAGCGATCGGAAGAAACGGACGAATCAGCTTTACTGCGAGGTACAAGGCTTGTCGAAGCTTTAACTTGGGCAGATGGTCAGCCAGAGTTATCCCGCATCGACTTGAACTTCTTGGAAGCTTCGCAAAGAATCAATGAACGCGAGCAACTAATGGCGGCTAGAGCCGCCGATGCCGATCGCCTTGAAAAGCTCAGCCAAGAACTAGAGAAAAGTCTCGATTCTGAGCGTCGTCAGCGTGTAATCGCGGAAATGGGGGAAATCAATGAAAAAATTGTAGCGCTCACGATTTCTTCAGAGGCTCTTTATCTTTCTAACAATCATATTGAAGCAATGATTGCGGGGGTGATCGGTGGCGTTCAACTCAAGCGTCTCACCACCCAAGTGGATGCAAATACCCTCGAAAACCTGAGAGCAAATACCCAAATTCGCGCAATTACCGCTCTTGAGCAGGTTGTCTATGGAACCCATGAATATAATCGCTTAGAAGGGCATGGATTTTGGGTAAATAAGGTTTGTTATTCCCGCGATGGTCAGTTAATTGCCTCAGCAAGTAGCGATCGCACCATTAAAATTTGGAATGCCTCAGGCGTTTTACTCCAGACTTTAACCAGTCATACAAATTGGGTCACCAGTGTTGCCTTTAGTCCCGATGGCAATATGTTGGTGTCTGGAAGTCGTGACAATATGGTCAAACTCTGGCGGCGTGATGCTAGTGGCAGCTTTGCCGCTCAACCCATAGCGACCCTCAAAGGGCATGAGGGACCCGTTTTAGATGTGTGCTTCAGCCACAATGGCGAGATGATTGCCTCGGCAAGTGAAGACACGACTGTCAGACTATGGAAAAGTGATGGTACGGTGATTCGGACTTTGCGCGGCGGGCACGATCGCTGGGTCACTTGCGTTGCTTTTCATCCCAATAGTAAATCCTTAATTTCAGGTAGTGCCGATCGCAATCTGATTATTTGGAACATTATGGGCGTACCAATTCGCCATTTACGGGGACATGATAGCTTTGTCGAAAGTGTCGCCTATGCGCCCAACGGATTAGCGATCGTCTCTGGCAGTCGCGATCGCACAGTCAAGATGTGGGGTTCAGACGGAGTTTTAATAAAAACCTTCTATGGACATTCCGATAAAGTATGGAGCGTCGCCTTTAGCAATGATAACCACACAATCGCTTCCAGTGGATTTGATCGCACAATTCGAGTGTGGGATATCGAACAGGGCTTACAGTATACCTTCCAAGGACATGGTGATGTCGTCCACAGTATTGCCTTTAGTCCCGATGGCAAAACTCTCGCTTCCGCCAGTAGAGACACCACCGTCAAGCTATGGGCGATTCGGGGTACTCCACTAAGAACGCTAATGGGACATACCGATGAGATCTTCTCGATTGCCGTCAGCCCAAACTCTAAGTACCTCGCCTCCACATGTAAAGATAAAACCGTTAACCTTTGGAACGCCAATGGCACGCTGGAAGCGGTTTTAGAAGGTCATAATGACAAGGTTAACTGTGTTACCTTTAGTCCCGATAGTGCGACGATTCTGACCTGTGCCGCCGATGCCAGCATTAAACTTTGGCGAACGGATGGCACTCTGATTGACACGATCTCCGCTCATCGTGCAGAAATTTATAAAGTAGTTTATCGCTGCGATGGACAGGTTTTTGCTTCCTGTAGCGCCGATGGCACTATTCGAGTGTGGAGTGCCGATGGCAAATGGTTACAAACCTTAACAGGTCACACGGCGGAAGTTTACAGCATTGATTTCAGTCCTGACGGCAGTATGCTCGCATCCGCCAGCAAAGATAAACTGATCAACCTCTGGAGTTGGGATGGAACGCTGCTGGGAACTCTAGATGGGCATAGTGCCGAGGTCTACACTGTTTGTTTTAACCCCAATGGCACAATGATTGCTAGCGGCAGCATGGATCAGAGCGTGAAGCTTTGGAGCATCGAAGGTCAATTGATTAAAACCTTAAATGGTCATAGCGCCGAAGTCACCAGCGTATGTTTTAGCCCTGACGGCAAGTCTATAGTATCCGCCAGTGAAGATTCGACTATTCAATTTTGGAGTGGTGATGGCACTCTTTTACGAACTTTTAACGGACATCAAGGTCCCGTGCGGAGTGTTTGTTTTAGTCCTAACGGCAAAATCTTGGTATCCTCGGGCGAAGATCGCAAAATCATCATGTGGAATCTTGATCTCGAAAATCTTTTGATGCGTGGTTGTCAATGGTTACAAGAATATTTAAGAACGAATATTAACGTTTCCGAAGAGGATAAACGCACCTGTCTCGGTGGCTGCGGTTGGCTATATAAGTACCTTAAGTCCACACCTCCATCCTAAGCAAACGTCAGACAAAATTAAAACCCAAAAGAGGGTCGCCGCGCTCCGCGTGGCGACCCTCTTTTGGGTTTTATACCAAATTCACGAAAGCATTTTCTAACAAAAAAACCTCGCCAAGCGAGGTTTTTTTGTTAGAAAACTAAGAGTTAACTACTTGATGATCTTGGTTACAACACCAGATCCAACAGTGCGTCCACCTTCACGGATAGCAAAACGCATTTCGTTTTCGATCGCGATGGGGTTAATCAACTCAACGGTCATCTTGATGCGGTCGCCAGGCATTACCATTTCAGCATCGCTACCATCATCAGCAGTGAAGCTAGCAATGGTTCCAGTTACGTCAGTTGTACGTACGTAGAACTGAGGGCGGTAACCAGGGAAGAAAGGAGTCTTACGACCACCTTCTTTCTCGGTCAAAATATACACCTGACCTTCAAATTCGGTGTGAGGCTTGATGGACTTAGGCTTAGCCAAAACCATACCGCGCTCGATATCAGCCTTTTGAATACCGCGAAGCAATAAGCCAGCGTTGTCTCCAGCCAGACCTTCGTCTAGGCTCTTCTTAAACATTTCGATACCAGTAACTGTGGTAGTGCGAGTATCGCCAAGACCAACGAGTTCAACGATATCACCAACCTTAACTTTTCCACGTTCGATCCGACCAGTTGCAACGGTGCCACGACCAGTAATGGAGAACACATCTTCTACTGCCATCAAGAAGTCCTTATCTACGGCACGTTCGGGAGTAGGGATGTAGGAGTCAACGGAATCCATCAAAGCCCAGATCTTATCAACCCAAGGATTTTCTCCACGTTGGGTCTTAGGAGCTCCAGTCATTTGCTCAACTGCCTTCAATGCAGAACCACGGGTAATGGGAATATTGTCACCATCAAAGTCATAGGAGGAAAGCAATTCACGAACTTCGAGTTCAACGAGCTCGACTAGTTCTTCTTCACCTTCCATTTGGTCTTCTTTATTCAAGAAAACTACAAGTTGAGGCACACCAACCTGACGAGCAAGAAGAATATGTTCGCGAGTTTGAGGCTCAGGACCATCAGCCGCAGATACAAGGAGGATAGCACCGTCCATTTGCGCCGCACCAGTGATCATGTTCTTAACATAGTCAGCGTGGCCGGGACAGTCTACGTGAGCATAGTGACGTTGAGTGGTTTGATATTCAACGTGAGCGGTATTGATAGTAATACCACGAGCCTTTTCTTCAGGTGCAGCATCAATTTGATCGTATGCCTTAGCTGTTGCTTGACCTGCAGCCGCAAGAGACATGGTGATTGCAGCAGTTAGAGTGGTCTTACCATGGTCAACGTGACCAATAGTACCGATATTGACGTGGGGTTTGTCTCTCTCAAATTTAGCGCGTGCCATTTTTTCGTAATTATCCTTAAATTTAGTAATTGTTACTCTACGGAATAGAGCATTTTCGGTAATTATTACTCTAGTTTATAGAGTGTTGGTTGAGTATTTTAAAGGACTACTCTTTTTTGCCCTTATTTTTGGTAATGATGGCTTCAGCCACATTTTTCGGTACTTCTTCGTAATGGCTAAATTCCATTGAGAAGCTTGCTCTACCCTGAGTTGACGAGCGAAGGTCAGTAGAATAGCCAAACATCTCAGACAAAGGAACCCTTGCCTCGACTTTTTTGCCAGAAGGAGTATCGTCCATACCAGCAATGTTGCCGCGACGACGGCTGAGGTCACCAATTACGTCACCCATATAGTCTTCAGGTGTTTCAACTTCCACCTTCATGACTGGTTCAAGCAAGACAGGACTAGCCTTCATGACAGCTTCCTTAATTGCCATCGAACCAGCAATTTTAAAAGCCATTTCTGAAGAGTCCACATCATGGAAAGAACCATGTACGAGGGTCGCTCTTACATCAATCAAAGGATAGCCTGCAAGAATTCCCGATTCACAGGCTTCTTTCATACCTTGTTCGGAAGGCTTGATAAATTCCTTAGGAATTACACCACCAACAATCTTCGATACGAATTCAAATCCTGTACCTGGCTCGGTAGGCTCTAAGTTGATCACAACGTGACCATATTGTCCCTTACCGCCACTTTGACGAGCAAACTTGCCTTCAATATCGTTAACGGTCTTACGAATCGTCTCACGATAAGCTACTTGAGGCGCACCTACATTAGCTTCAACGTTAAACTCTCGCTTCATCCGATCAACAAGAATTTCAAGGTGAAGTTCGCCCATACCAGAAATAATCGTTTGATTGGTTTCTGGATCGGTCATCACGCGGAAGGTGGGATCTTCTTCAGATAGAGATTGCAAAGCCTTGGATAATTTTTCCATATCCTGCTTCGTTTTTGGCTCTACAGCTACGGAAATAACTGGTTCGGGGATAAACAGAGTCTCAAGAACAATTGGCGAATCGAGGTCGCAAAGGGTATCGCCCGTGAAAGTATCTTTCAGTCCTAAAACTGCTCCCAAATCGCCCGCTCTTAATTCGTCAACTTCTTGGCGATCGTCTGCCTTCAGAATGATCAAGCGTGAAATACGCTCTTTCTTATTCTTGACAGGATTGAGAGCGTAGGAACCTTTTTTCAAGATGCCAGAGTAAACACGAACAAAGGTAAGACGACCGTAAGGGTCAGACATAATCTTGAACGCGAGTGCCGACATCGGCGCATCGTCTTTGGCTTCGCGAATAGCCTCTTCACCATTGGCAAGTAAGCCTTGGACTGGTTTAACATCACTAGGTGCAGGAAGATAATCGATAACCGCATCTAAGAGTAATTGCACGCCCTTGTTTTTGAATGCCGAACCGCAGGTCATCGGGACAATTTTGCCGCTCAATGTACCTTTACGCAGACCTGCTCTAACTTCATCTTCAGTGAGTTCTTCACCTTCAAGATATTTTTCCATTAAAACATCGTCAGAATCGGCAACTGATTCAAGCAATTTGCTGCGCCAATCGTTGGTTAGTTCGACTAGATCGGCGGGAATATCTACTTCATCAATATCTTTACCTATTTCATCCTTATAAATGTAGGCTTTCATTTTGACAAGGTCGATAATACCGACTAGTTCTGCTTCGCTACCAATAGGGAGTTGAATGGGAACTGCATTAGAGCCAAAACGAGCACGGATTTGCTCTCTCACTCGTAAAAAGTTCGCACCCATACGATCCATTTTGTTAACGAATACAAGGCGAGGAACTTTATAGCGATCTGCCTGTCTCCAAACGGTTTCTGACTGAGGTTGTACACCACCTACAGCACAGAAAACGGCAACTACGCCATCGAGTACACGCATGGAGCGTTCGACTTCGATCGTGAAGTCTACGTGTCCAGGGGTGTCGATGATGTTAATGCGATGATCCTTCCAACTGGTACTGATCGCAGCAGCAGTAATTGTGATCCCACGCTCACGCTCTTGCGCCATCCAGTCTGTGGTCGCAGTTCCATCATGAACTTCGCCTATTTTATGAACAACGCCAGAGTAAAAAAGAATACGCTCTGTAGTTGTGGTTTTACCAGCGTCAATATGCGCCGCAATACCTATATTGCGTACCTTATCTAAGGCAATAGTTCGTTCCACAATAGTTTCCTCGTGTTTATCAGGAATTGAGAATTTATATTAAGAATAGTATAGCGAGGTAAGCTATGGATTAATAACGGTAGTGAGCAAATGCTTTGTTCGCTTCTGCCATTTTGTGAGTTTCTTCACGCTTACGGATGGTTTGACCAGTTTCATTGGCAGCATCCATCAATTCGTTAGCCAACTTAGTTACCATGCTACGTCCAGCACGACTACGGGAATATTGGACTAACCAGCGTAGGGCTAGAGCTACTCCACGATCGGTACGTACTTCCATAGGTACTTGGTAGGTAGCACCACCGACACGACGAGCTTTAACTTCGACAAGGGGAGTCGCATTGCGAATTGCGCGATCAAACACCTCTAGGGGTGGGTTGCCTGTACGCTCACCAATGGTGTCAAGGGCTTTGTAAACGATGTGGGAGGCTACGGAATGCTTGCCGCGTGACATTACACGACGGATTAACATGCTGATGAGACGGCTGTTATAAACCGAATCGGGGGGGGTTATGCGCTTTGAAGCTTTCGTTCTACGAGACATTGCGGTACTAAATTCACCTTATAAAATGAATTGCTAATTTTTACTAAATGGCTAGGAGATAGCCTTTTCGAGCGTAATTCTTACTTCTTCTTCTTGCCAGTGCTTGCGGCTGGAGCTTGACCTGGCTTAGGTCTTTTTGCACCGTACTTAGAGCGTCCTTGCTTACGATCCTTTACGCCCGAAGTGTCAAGGGTGCCACGAATGATGTGATAACGCACACCTGGTAAATCTTTTACACGACCGCCTCTAATCATCACAACGGAGTGTTCTTGCAGGTTATGCCCAATACCAGGAATGTATGCGGTGACTTCAAATCCAGAAGTCAAGCGTACCCGTGCTACTTTTCTAAGTGCAGAGTTGGGCTTTTTGGGTGTGGTAGTGTAGACGCGCGTACAAACTCCCCTGCGTTGAGGACAACTTTTTAGGGCAGGAGACTTTGTTTTGGTGTTTATAGTTTGTCGCTCAGTGCGGATGAGCTGTTGGATCGTGGGCATAAGTGATGATTTGGTATATCTGCGGCTGTGTATTCTAATCAACAGCACATAACTATAACAAAATAGATCTCACAAAGTCAATTGCATACAACAATTGCTTACAGGTTTGATCGGCTTTGTTATGTTTATGTCAGCTGTGGCGATCGCTTTTTAACATTTACTTTGCAAGTTTACAAATTTGCTATTTACAAAGTTGTAATTTACAAATTTGCTATTTACAAAGTATTGCCAAAAAAGAAATGTAGGAAAGATTAACGATAATTCACAATTCGGGCAAAGCCTGCTGGGTCAAGACTTGCTCCGCCAACTAGCACACCGTCAATTTCAGGTTGAGCCATGATTTCGTCAATATTATCAGGTTTGACGGAACCACCATATTGAATTGTAACGTCGCGATTTACTAGTTTACTACGAATTAGTCCAATTACACGATTAGCTTCGCTAGAGGCACAGGTGTCACCCGTGCCGATCGCCCAAATCGGTTCGTAGGCAATGATTAAATTATTTTGGTCAATATCGACGAGATCGGCAGCTAGTTGCGAAAAGATCCAAGATTCTGTCTCATTTGCATCTCTTTGCTGCTTGCTCTCGCCAACACAAAGAATGGGGGTAAGTCCACAGGATTGAGCGGCTTTGAGGCGTTTATTAACAGTGTCTTCAGTCTCACCGAAGAATTGGCGGCGCTCGCTATGACCGACAATGACGTATTTGATGCCAATCTCGACGAGCATTGGCGCAGAGATTTCACCTGTAAACGCACCATTTTCTGACCAGTGGACGTTTTGAGCACCAATACTGAGATTTGCTTGACCGATCGCTGGCACGATTGTTTGGAGGATCGCTAGATTTGTATAGGGGACGCAAATGAGGATTTGCTGATCAGCGATCGCCGCTTGGGGGGCGGTATTTTTTAAGTGGGCAGGAAATTCTGAGAAAAATGTTTTGGCTTCAGACTGGGTTTTATACATCTTCCAGTTGCCAGCGATAACGATTTTACGCAATGCTCGTTTACCCCTGAGTTAAGATCGTGAAAATAAAGAATTGCTGTTTATTTTACCGAAGAATGGTTCATTAAAAGCAAAGGTAAGTAGCTGGGAATAGTTAAAAACCAGAATCAAACCTGTAGCGCAAGCGCAGCTTGCGCTACAGGTTTGATTTTGGTTTTTATATTTAATTGCGCCTAGCTACTTAATTGTGAAGAGAGTATCTCTGCTTTTTGACAAAAATTTAGGGCTAAAACTCAATGAGTCTAGCAGAAGGCTGCTAGACTCATGTTTTATGGTAATTCAATTAAAGTTTCTACTAGGGTTTACTGGAACGTGTTGATCTTGATTAACTGTACGCTGTAGCCTTTATCTTTTTTAACTACATAAGCTTGTCTCACCCTGTCCTTGCGGTAGGTCACCCCCCATACAAGACCAGAAAAATTAAGAGACCCCAATAACAATACAGGCTATCGAAGCAATCAAAACTACACCGATCTTTGGAATAAGCACTGCCCCGTAAAGATCGAAGAATCGTGGGGAGCAACAGAGCGTCAATCCGATTTGACTTTTAACTCTTCCTTTTTGCTTCTCCTTTTTGCTTTCAAATGTTTATTTCAAAAACCAATCTGGGTTTGCGTTTGGATTGAGTTGCTTTGTCTCTTGTGCCATGTAAATACATTAACGCAGTTGGTGTTCTACAACACTATTTGTTTACATATATTCATAGAATCCTTGATTGCTTAAAAACAAAAAACGAGCCAAAAGCCTGAATGGTTGTCTAGCTAGAGTTTTGACTTTTAGAGCTCTGACTTTTAGGCTGGCATTTGTTAAGCTATGTATACTGAGCTTTACAAGCAATCTACTTCAATACTGCCAAGACTTTGACTATGCTGCAACAATCTCCGCTTTATACGATGACTTGGGTAGATACGGTTAATAAGGTCAAGGCTGAATCTTGGAATATTCTTGCCAAACCTTTGGCAACTCCGTTCTTTGAATGGGAATGGTTGTCAAATCTGGAGTCTTCGGGCTGTGCGATCGCTCAGCAGGGTTGGTTGCCTAGTCATTTATTAGTCTGGCAAGGGGATGTATTGGTGGCGGCTGCGCCTTTGTATTTAAAGGGGCATAGTCAAGGCGAGTTTGTGTTTGACCATCAATGGGCGGATTTGTCCTATCGCTTAGGGATTGAGTATTATCCGAAGTTATTGGGGATGGCTCCCTTTACGCCTGCGGTGGGTTATCGATTTTTAGTACATCCTGATTTACAGGACGATCCCAATGAATTGTCAAAAATTTATGATCTGATGTTGGTGGAGATTGATCGCCTGTGCGACAAGCATCAAATGTCGGGCTGTAACTTTCTTTATGTCGATCCTAGTTGGAAGCATGAGCTAGAGTCACGCGGTTTCACAACTTGGATGCACCATAGCTATGTCTGGGAAAATCAGGAGTTTAAGGATTTTGATGACTATTTAAAAAACTTCAATGCCAACCAACGACGCAACATTAAACGCGAACGTAAGTCCGTTGAAAGCACTGGGATTACGATGAAGGTTTATACGGGTGAAGAAATTCCCCATTACTTTTATGGCTATATGTATGAGTTATATAACGATCATTGCAATAAGTTTTGGGGTGGCAGCAAATATCTAAATCGCAAGTTTTTTGAAAATCTTGCCCATAGTTTTCGCGATCGCCTTGTATTTGTGGCTGGTGAAATTGCAGATCATCCGCAACCTGTGGGAATGTCTTTTTGCATTCGCAAGGATGATCAATTATTCGGGCGTTATTGGGGTTGTGTGCAAGAAATTGATTGTTTGCACTTTAATGCTTGCTATTACAAGCCGATCGAATGGGCGATCGCGCAGGGAATTAAACGCTTTGATCCAGGGGCAGGCGGACAACACAAAAAGCGGCGCGGCTTTCCTGCGACTCCAAATTACAGTTTGCATCGCTTTTATCGCGATCGGCTCAAGCAAATTTTAATTCCCCATATTAATGAGGTTAATGCTTACGAGGGACAGCAAATTCAAGCGATTAACAACGAATTACCATTTGATTTTGCGCCGCCCGATCTTCATGTGTAAACTGCCTATGGCTTAGTTTAAGAGATTAGAATTAGATTAGATGAGAACTCAAATTCATGTCTATTAACTTATTGAAGTGTTCTTTGAACACCAATACGCCATATCAAATTACTTTACACCAATTCGATCAGGTTATTGGATTTTAGTTAGAGGTAAATTTAGCCAATATTTAAAAACATTTTAGAATGAGATGAGAAAATATGTTGTAGTGATTAGTTTTTAATGAGTTTGTCAGCATTCACAACAAGTTTAAAGCATGATTACCAAATTTTTTTTACTTGTCTTTATACATAAATATGTGATAAGTTAAAAAAATAAAAAATAAATTAATGTTATGTCAAGTCCCAAAATAGTTGCCAAAATTGAATCAGAGGAAGCAACTCATAGACTTGCAGTTTTAATAGATGCCGATAATGCACAGGCTTCTATTATTGAAGGGTTGTTGGAAGAAATAGCTCGTTTAGGGGAAGCCACTGTTAAAAGAATCTATGGTGATTTTACATCACCAACAAGTTCACAATGGAAAAAAGTATTAAACAAGTATGCAATTAAACCTGTTCAGCAATTCGCATATACTACAGGTAAAAATGCCACTGATAGCACGTTAATAATTGATGCAATGGATTTATTGTATACAAGACGTTTTGATGGATTTTGCCTAGTATCTAGTGATAGTGATTTTACAGGTTTAGCATTACGAATCAGGGAAGAAGGTTTAACTGTTTTTGGATTTGGCGAACAAAAAACTCCAGAAGCATTTAAAAATGCATGTCATAAATTTATATTTACTGAGGTTTTACGGCAATCTACAGTTGCCAAAACCGAGTCCGAATTGAACGTAAAACTTCAACAATCTGAAACTAATATCTCATCAACGAATAATTTAAAAAAGCAAGAATCCACAACTGAACTTATACCCCAAGATACAAATAATAATTTCCCAAAAGACTTTATCCTAAAAGCCCTTGAAACTACAGTAAGCGACGATTCAGGTTGGACAAACCTTGGAACATTTGGTAGTTACTTAACAAAATTAAAACCTGATTTTGATGTAAGACTATATGGTTTTAAAAAGTTGAGTGACATGGTAAAAAAACATACTGATGTTTTTCAAGTAGATGAAAGAAGTAATCCTAACTCTCCTGCTAAAGACTTATATATTCGCAAAAAGTAATCTACTTTATATTGAGAACAATATTCAATAATTACTTCATCACAAAAGAATCATACGGGAGCATCTCAATTAGGCACTGAGTAAATATACTTAGGCAAGATTGAGGTTGAGATAAGCGCAACGATGTTTAAGAACTTGGGGAAGATTATCGCGCTTCCACTGAGCACCAGATATTTTGATTCTACGCCCAATTTGCTTGATAGTAGATTCAACAGCACCAGAGCCAATGGTAATTCCTTGTGTTTAGAAAAGCTTGGTAGTCAGGGATACGGAGGCGGTGTCTTTCGAGATAGGCTATAAAGTTCGTAACTTGAGGATTGTCCCAATCGGCAAAGGCAGCAATGGCTGAGTCGATA
>NZ_ALWB01000115.1 GCF_000332215.1 Pseudanabaena biceps PCC 7429 | reverse complement strand
ATCGGTACATCTCTCAATTTGTCTAAATCCCATGCCGTTGCAGTACATTTTAGGCATATTCTTTGACATCTTGCGAATATCCAAGCACTGAGTAGTTATCAATGAACTGACGACCGCAATCAGCACAAATATGATTTGTTTGTCTCCTCGTTCCCATTTTACGAATATGTGTTGAACCACACTTTGGACATTTCATTGTTTTCATTGCTAAAACTCGTTATCTTTTATTTACTCATTCATCTCTCATTTGTGCAACGCCCAGAGATCTGCTTTTGCCGCATGGGCTAAGTGGTAATCGGCTAAATCACCTTTCGATAAGATTGCCTCAATCCGTTGCAATCCCGATAGAAAGCCATCGCGCATCGCTACTGCCACGGCTCTATTTAAATCAACCACTGGTGATGGCTCTGCGCGCATGAGTAGGTCATACAAGGCGACAATCTGAGCCCAGTCCGTTGCCTCAGCACTTGTGGCTTCGGAATGTACTGCGGCGATCGCAGCCTGAATTGTGTAGGAGCCGAACTGTGGCAATGATAGCGCTTGCCGCACAAGTGCCCTACCTTCTGCAATATATGCTTGGTTCCAGAGTGCGCGGTCTTGATCTTCTAGCAGGATGAGATCGCCTGTGGCGGATGTACGGGCAGTACGTCGCGATTCTTGCATAAGCATCAGGGCTAACAATCCGATCGCTTCCGCATCGGGTAATAACTCCACGACTAATCGCCCTAGTCGAATTGGTTCTTCCGAGAGATCGGTTCTTGTCAATGCTGTCCCCGATGAAGCGGCGTATCCTTCGTTAAACACTAAGTAGATTGTTTGCAATACGGTGTCTAAGCGATCGGGTAGTTCCGCGATCGCTGGTACTTGGTAGGGAATGTGCGCGTCACGGATTTTGGCTTTGGCGCGGACGATGCGCTGGGCTAAGGTGGGGGGCGCGATCAGAAAGGCACTGGCAATTTCTTCTGTGGTAAGTCCACAGACTTCTCGTAAGGTTAAGGCTACCTGTGCTTCCCTTGATAAAGCTGGATGGCAGCAGGTGAAAATCAGGCGGAGGCGATCGTCTTCTACATCTTCATCTGCTGTGACTGTGGTATCCATGGTGTCGAGATGTTGAGTGTCGAGATGTTGAGTGTCGAGATTTTGAGCTAGTTCTGCTAAAGATGAGTCGAAGCGAGTACGGCGGCGAATTGTATCGATGGCTTTGAAGCGTCCCACGGAGACAAGCCAAGCTCTAGGATTAGTAGGTATGCCGTCACGCAGCCATTGTTTGACAGCTACCGCAAAGGCTTCATGCATCGCCTCTTCCGCAAGGTCAAAGTCGCCAATTAAGCGAATCAGAGTAGCAAAAATACTGCGAGATTCTTGACGATAAACCTCATTTAGGCGATCGCGGATCTGACTAGCATTGTTCTCATTCATTCCCAAAAATATGCCCATGAATAGGGGATTGATCGCTGTAATATTGATGGATTGCATGGCGGTGATGCCTTCCCAGAAGAGCATACCGCCCGCGTAGCGGGCGGTATGCTCTCTGTTTTTGTTTTTTTATTAACTACTTAATCATTTACCATTAACCGTCGCTTCCATCAATCCACAAAGTTCATTTAGGTTAAATATAGCTTTTAACCTACCCTCAATCGCATCGGGGAGTAATTTAAATCCCAACTTCCTACAGATACTTTGCATTTTGTAATTGCTATTGAGAATATAACCCACGATCGCTTCCAGTTTCTCCTCCTTGCCAATTTCCAGAAGTCGAGTTAGTAGTTCCGTTCCTAGACCCTGATTTTGATAGCGATCGCTAACGATTAACGCAAATTCAGCTTCGTTTGTACCATGCAATTTACTTAGCCTTGCTACGGCTAATATCTCATGTTCTGAATTTTGCAGATTTTTCGCATCGGTTTTGTGATCAGCGACAAGAATCATTTCGCGATCGTAATCGATAAAGCAAATACGGGTCAAGCGTTCATGGGCGATGCGCTTATTTAATTTCACCCTATGGGCATAACGCAAGTAGACGCTTTCTTCGGAAAGGTTTTGATGAAATTGCACCATCAGAGGTTCATCTTCGGGACGGATTGGACGGATATTCAGGCGATCGCCCTTGCGCGATTCCCAATGCTGAACATATTTAGTGGGATAGGGACGAATTGCAGGAAGTGGGCGATCGGCAAAGGATGATTTAGTATGCAGCATTATCCGAGCATCTAAAGCAATCATTCCTTCGGGAGAAACTAGCAAAGGATTGATATCAATTTCGCGGATCTGGGGCTGTTCGACTATTAACTGGCTGAAGTTCACCAACAACTGTTCGAGTTTTGCCATATTGATCGCTTTTCTCCCCCGAATGCCTTGCAAGGCTTGATAAATGCGGGTTTGCTCCATCATTCGCCTTGCCAGAGTCGTATTTAATGGCGGTAAGGCTAGCGATCGATCTTGAAATACTTCTACCAATTGCCCACCCGTGCCAAATAACATCACCGCTCCGAACTGGGGATCGAGACTGCTACCGAAAATTAATTCATAACCTTCCATCTTGAACATTGGCTGCACAGTTACCCCTAAAAACGCAGCAGGATCAATGGAATTTACTTTTGATTTAATCTGGGCAAAAGCACGGCTAACATCAGCAGCATCGGCTAGATTTAAGCGGACACCACCGACATCAGTTTTGTGGGTAATAATTTCCGAATGGAGCTTCAGAACGACGGGATAGCCGAAGCGATCGGCTATTTCTACGGCTTCAAGATCGCTCTTAGCAATTTCCGTAGCGATCGTGGGAAACCCATAGGCAGCAAGAATTTGTTTCGCTTCGTGTTCAGTTAATAGAGTGCGATCGCTCTTAATTGCTTTAGCCAGAATTTGCTCTACCAAATGGCGATCGGGTGTGAACAAATCCGAATCCGCAGGTAAAGAGGGAGTTTCATAAATCCCTCGCAGATTATAGCTATAGCGCCACATATAGTTAAACAGTCGCACGGCGGTATCTGGATAGGGAAAGGTGGGAATATTCGCTTGATTGAGAATCTGCGTTCCTGCGGCTACTTCTTGACCACCCATCCAACTTGAAAGAATTGGCTTGCCTAGTTGGCTGTATGCCTTGAGCTTTTCGGCGGTTTGGGTAGGATCGGTCATCGCTTGGGGAGTCAAGATCACCAGCAATCCATCACTATTTTGGTCATTGGCAACAACTTCTAAGGTCTGGGCATAGCGATCGCAACTGGCATCACCGAGAATATCAATGGGATTGTGATGACTCCATTGCGCGGGTAAAATGCGATCGAGTTCTGTTAGGGTTTCGGGTGCTAGTGCCGATAACGTACCGCCGCCACTAATGAGCGCATCGGTAGCGATCGCCCCAGGACCACCAGCATTAGTCACAATCGAAAGCCGATTTCCCTTTGGACGCGGTTGCTTAGCTAGAATTTCCGCCATATCAAATAGATCGGAAATCGTATGGACTCGCAACACCCCACAACGACGAAAAGCGGCATTCAAAACTTCATCGCTGCCAGTCAAAGCCCCTGTATGCGAAGCCGCGGCTTTTGCAGCCGCTTCCGTATGTCCGACTTTGAGAACGATGATGGGTTTATCCATCGCCACTTCTCGCGCCGCCGAGAGAAATGCATGGGCATTACCAATCGACTCCATATACAACACAATACTATGGGTATGGGGATCGTCTCCGAGGTATTCAATCAGATCACCCCAACCCACATCCAACATCGACCCAATGGAAACGAAGGCACTAAACCCCACATTTTCACCCAAACTCCAATCCAAAATCGAAGTACAAAGCGCTCCACTTTGGCTAATGAAAGCGACATTTCCCGCGCGAGCGATCGCCCCTGCAAAGGTGGCATTTAAGCCCACAAGCGGATTCATTAAACCAAGGCAGTTCGGTCCAATAATTCGCATCCCTCCTCTTCTTGCTTCCGTTAAAATTTCTCGCTCTAACACCGCCCCTGCTTCTCCAACTTCCTTAAAGCCAGCCGAAACAATAATTGCACCTTTTACGCCTACCGCTACACATTCGCGAATCACCTGTGGAACTGTCGCCGCAGGGGTGGCAATTACCACCAGATCGACAACTTCTGGAACATTGGCAATGTCTGGATAGGACTTGATGCCCAAGATGCTATGACGTTGGGGATTGACTGGAAAAACTGTGCCGCCAAAAGGACTACGAATCAGATTCCATAGCAACGTCCGCCCAACACTTCCCTCCCTTTCACTTGCACCAATCACTGCCACGGAGCGAGGGTGAAATATGCAATCAAGGGGATGACGTTGCCCTTTCCAAATATCATGGGCAGGGTCGTTACATTCCAGTAAGTTATTCTGCATAGTATCCTCCTATTCACCATTTTACCAATAAGGATTTTGCCAATAGGGATTTTTCAAACCTTGGCTTGGTTTTTAATTTACAAAAGTGTTGCCACACTTTTGTAAATTGTTATTAGTTGAGCGTGGTGACAAAAATAACGTTAGAAAATCCCTAAAAAAACAATGTTAGAAAATCCCTAAAAAAACAATAAAAGCCTGCGACTTAAACAACCCAAATATTGTTTAAACTTGCTTAAAATTACCACCAAATAGATATTCAGCTATTGTTAAATCTTAATAATTCTGATTGCATCTTCGGCATAACTTGATATCCCCAATTGTAATCATTACGGGGAGACGGCACAGTTAACTTTTGTAATAAATAAGCTGGCATTTCCTGAGGAACTGAGCATTAAACCTACAATAGAAGTAGCGATAAAACATCAGTATAATCAATATAAATTGTATAGATTGTTGCGCTGTAAATTAAATCTATTAGCTTATAATCCATTAGAAGCAAAGCTATGTATCTCGAATGGCAAGGATTTACGGAAGGTGTTTGGACAAGGGAAGTTAACGTTAGAGACTTTATCCAAAAGAATTACAGTCCCTATGAAGGTAATGCTGAGTTTTTGACTGCACCGACGACTAGAACTCAGCAACTTTGGCATGAGGTTTCGGAACTGATGAAGGCAGAACACCAAAAGGGAATATTGGATGCAGACACAAAGAAACCGACCTCAATTACGGCTCATGATGCGGGATATATCGATCGCGAGTTAGAGCAGATTGTTGGTTTGCAAACTGATAAACCTTTGAAACGAGCGATCATGCCCTATGGCGGTATTCGCGTGGTTAAAGCGGGGTTAGCCGCCTATGGCTATGAACTTGATCCTCAGACTGAAGAAGTTTTCACCAAATATCGTAAAACCCATAATGATGGTGTGTTTGATGTTTATACCAATGAAATGCGGAAGGCAAGAAAATCGGGGATCATCACTGGTTTACCCGATGCCTATGGACGGGGACGGATCATTGGTGACTATCGTCGCGTTGCCCTATATGGAGTCGATCACTTAATTGACGACAAAAAGACGCAGAAAGAATCCCTTGATGTTGATGTGATGGACGAAGAAACCATTCGTCTCAGGGAGGAGCTATCGGAACAAATGCGATCGCTGTTTGAACTCAAGGAAATGGCTGCGAAGTATGGCTTTGATATTGGTCGTCCTGCCATGACTGCTAAAGAAGCGGTGCAATGGCTGTATTTTGGCTATCTCGGTGCAGTCAAAGAACAAAATGGGGCGGCAATGTCCCTCGGTCGAGTTTCAACGTTTTTAGACATATATTTCGAGCGCGATTTACGCAATGGTTTGATCGCTGAAACTGAATTACAGGAACTCATCGATCATTTTGTGATGAAGTTGCGCATGGTGCGTTTTTTGCGTACTCCCGACTACAACGACCTATTCTCAGGCGATCCCACATGGGTGACGGAAGCGATCGGCGGTATGAGTGCGGATGGTCGGACTTTAGTGACCAAAAATAGTTATCGGTTTTTGCATACCCTCTCGAATCTGGGAGCAGCACCAGAACCTAATCTCACAGTTTTATGGTCAGAACATCTGCCCGAAAACTTCAAACAGTTCTGCGCCAAGATTTCTAGCGATACTAGTTCCATTCAGTATGAAAACGACGATCTGATGCGTCTCACCTATGGCGATGACTATGCGATCGCCTGTTGTGTCTCGGTGATGCGAATCGGTAAACAGATGCAGTTCTTTGGCGCAAGGGTGAACTTAGCGAAGACCCTGCTCTATGCCATCAATGGCGGTAAAGATGAGAAGTCTGGGGATCAAGTTGCTCCCAACTTTGCACCAATTACCAGTGAGTATCTGGATTATCAAGAAGTCAATGATCGCTTGCAGCAGATGATGGGCTGGCTGGCGAAGGCATACATCAATACGCTGAATGTCATTCACTATATGCATGACAAGTATTGCTACGAGCGCATCGAAATGGCACTGCACGATCGCGATGTCTATCGGACGATGGCTTGTGGGATCGCGGGTTTATCGGTAGTTACCGATTCGCTCTCGGCAATTAAACATGCCAAGGTGAAAGTCATTCGCAACGAACAAGGTTTGGCGGTAGATTATGTCACTGAAGGCGAATATCCGCAGTATGGCAATAATGACGATCGCGCCGATAATATTGCGATCGACCTTGTGGCAAGGTTCATGAACGAAATTCGCAAGCATCCCACCTATCGCCATGCGGTTCCCACCCAGTCGGTACTGACGATCACTTCCAATGTCGTCTATGGCAAAAAAACAGGTAACACTCCCGATGGACGTAGGGCTGGCGAACCCTTTGCTCCCGGAGCAAATCCCATGCATGGACGCGATCACTGTGGCGCGATCGCTTCGCTCTCATCGGTATCGAAACTGCCCTACAGCGACTGTCAGGATGGTATTTCAAATACTTTCTCGATTTTACCAATGGCGCTAGGTAGACAGGAAAGCGATCGCACCAATAATCTGGTTGGGTTACTAGATGGCTATTTCCACGATGGCGGTCATCACATTAATGTTAATGCGATCGATCACAGTACCCTACTCGATGCGATGGAACATCCTGAAAACTATCCACAGCTTACGATTCGAGTTTCGGGCTATGCGGTGAACTTCATTAAGCTCACCCGCGAGCAACAGATGGATGTAATTAAGCGCACGTTCCACGAACGTGTCTAGCTTTAACAATTGTCGCAAAGCGACAATTGTTAAAAACACAGAGGAGATGTCATGCCGGGAATTGGACGCATTCATTCAATCGAAACCTTTGGGACAGTTGACGGACCTGGAATCAGATTTATCGTCTTCACTCAAGGCTGTCCCCTCCGCTGTCTCTATTGTCATAATCCCGATTGTCGCAATGCCCATGATGGGAAGGAAGTCACCGTCGATTATCTAATTGATGAAATTATCAAATGCAAATCCTACATCCGCAAAGGAGGAGTAACCGTAAGTGGTGGTGAACCCCTAATGCAGCCTGAATTTACCAGAGAGATCTTCAAGCGTTGCCATCAACTAGGTTTGCATACAGCTCTTGACACATCGGGCTATTGTGCGATCGAGGTAGCAAAGCCAGTTCTTGAGGAGACCGATTTGGTTCTTCTAGATATTAAGTCCTATATTCCCGAACTTTATTACCAAGTGACCAGTGTTTCGATCGAACCAACTTTAGCGATCGCCAAATACCTGAGTGATATCCATAAGCCTGTATGGATTAGGTTCGTTCTAGTCCCCCATCTCACCGATAATCTGACTAATATCAATCAACTCGCTGATTTTATTGCCACGCTCAAAAATGTTGAAAGATTGGAAGTTTTACCGTTTCATAAAATGGGCGAATATAAATGGGAGCAACTGGGATTACCCTACGCACTTAAAGATACGCCACCCGCTTCTCCCGAACTGGTAAAGCAAACGGTTGAGATCTTTCGCGATCGCGGAATTAATTCACTGGGGGCGGTGGGGATTTAGCTTTTAGCTATTAGCTTTTAGCTTTGTAAGTTCGGTAATTGGTGATTGGTAATTGGTGTCAGATTTTTAATTCTAGTGTAGTTAAAAAAGCTAATGGCTAAAAGCTAATGGCTAAAAGCTAAAAAAACAAAAATGAGGAGTATTTACAAATGAAAGTCACAAATATTGAAGAATTGGAATTGTTGATTCAGAGGGTGAAAGTTGCCCAAGCAGAATTTTCGACCTTTACCCAAGAGCAGGTCGATCGCATTTTTAAACAGGCGGCGCTGGCGGCGAATGCAGCGAGGATTCCTCTGGCAAAGGCTGCGGTAAAAGAATCGGGAATGGGTGTGATCGAAGACAAAGCGATCAAGAATCACTTTGCTTCGGAAATGATTTACAACAAGTATAAGAATGATAAAACCTGTGGGGTGATTGAATCGGACAAGCACTTTGGCTATGAACGCATTGCTGAACCCGTGGGGCTATTAGCGGGGATCGTACCTGTGACGAATCCGACTTCTACCACCATCTTTAAGTCTTTGATTGCCCTAAAAACCCGTAATGGAATTATCTTCTCGCCCCATCCCCATGCCAAGGAATGCACGATCGCGGCGGCAAAAATTGTTCTGGATGCAGCCGTAGCTGCGGGTGCGCCTCCCGATATTATTGGCTGGATTGATGAGCCGACTGTACCGCTTTCTCAAACTCTGATGCAAAATCCGAATATTAAGCTGATTTTGGCAACTGGGGGACCAGGCATGGTCAAGGCTGCCTACTCTTCGGGGCATCCTTCTATCGGTGTTGGTGCGGGGAATACGCCTGCGATTATCGATGAAACAGCCCATATTCAGATGGCAGTAAGTTCGATCATTCTCAGTAAAACCTTTGACAATGGTACGATTTGCGCTTCTGAGCAGTCGGTGGTGGTAGTTGATGCAATTTATGAGACAGTGCGTGAGGAATTTATCAAACGTGGAGCATATTTTCTCAATGAAGCAGAACGGGATCAAATTCGGCAAGTGATCTTAAAAGATGGACATTTGAATGCCGCGATCGTCGGACAGTCGGTACTCAAAATCGCGGAGATTGCGGGTTTTAAGATTCCTGAGAATACAAGAGTGTTGATTGGTGAAGTAGAAGCAATTTCTAAGGATGAACCCTTTGCCTTTGAGAAACTTTCGCCAATTTTAGCGATGTATCGTGCTAAGGATTTCCGCGATGCTGTCAATAAGGCTGAAGAATTAGTCCTATTTGGTGGGCATGGACATACTTCGGTTCTCTATACTGCTCCTAGCAATCATGAGCATATTCACTATTTTGAACACAAGCTGGAAACCTCACGGGTGTTGATTAATACACCATCTTCACAAGGCGCAATCGGCGATCTCTATAACTTCCGTCTCGATCCATCGTTAACATTGGGTTGTGGTAGCTGGGGCGGTAACTCGGTTTCCGCCAATGTGACTCCCCATCATTTATTAAATATCAAAACTGCCGCCGAACGCCGTGAGAATATGCTCTGGTTTCGCATCCCACCAAAGATTTACTTCAAAGCTGGCTGCTTGCCTGTCGCTTTGCGGGATCTCATGGGCAGAAAACGCGCGTTGATCGTTACCGATCGCCCTTTGTTTGAATTAGGCTTAACCAAAGAAGTCACCGATAGCTTAGAAGAAATCGGCATCGCTCACTATACCTTTTATGATGTCGAACCCGATCCTTCGCTTGCCACAGTCCGTAAAGGTTTAGCAATCTGTAATAGCTTCCATCCCGATGTGATTATTGCCTTTGGTGGCGGTTCGCCCATGGATGCCGCCAAAATCATGTGGCTGCTTTACGAACATCCCGATATTGAATTTGAAGGCTTGGCAATGCGATTTATGGATATTCGCAAGCGGGTTTACGATTTGCCACCTTTGGGCGCGAAAGCAAGGATGGTTGCGATCCCCACCACATCGGGAACTGGTTCCGAAGTTACTCCCTTTGCGGTCGTCACCGATGAGAAATCTGGTATCAAATATCCCCTTGCCGACTACGCGCTGACTCCAAATATGGCGATCGTCGATCCCGAATTGACGATGAATATTCCCAAACGTTTAACTGCCTATGGCGGTATTGATGCCCTCACCCATGCGATCGAGGCTTACGTTTCCGTACTTGCTTCGGAATATACCAATGGACTGGCTCTCGAAGCGATTCGTTTGTTGTTTAAATATTTGCCTAGTGCATATCAAAATGGAGCCAAAGATCCTAAAGCGCGGGAAAAAGTGCATTACGCCGCCACGATCGCAGGGATGGCTTTTGCCAATGCCTTCTTAGGAGTATGTCACTCGATCGCGCACCAATTAGGCGGCACTTGTCATATTGCCCATGGCTTAGCTAATGCGCTGATGATTTCCCATGTGATTCGCTACAATGCGACCGATGTGCCCTTTAAGCAAGCGATTTTCTCGCAAAATAAATATCCCAATAGTAAATGGCGCTATGCCCAGATTGCTAACTATCTAAATTTGGGTGGCGATACCGATGATGAGAAAGTAGAAAGATTGATTGCGGCTGTAGAAGATCTCAAGCGTCAGGTGGATATTCCGAAAACCATTAAGGATGTTCTTGATGAACAGGGGATTAGCCAAGATTATTTCATGGCTCATGTAGAAGAAATGGCAGATCGGGCCTTTGATGATCAATGTACAGGCGCAAATCCTCGCTATCCATTAATTGCCGATCTCAAGCAATTAATGTTACAAGCATAGAGAAAAGAGGAGCGATAGAGCTTCGCTCTACCACTCCTCTTTTGCAAGAGAATGGCGGCGTTTCACGCCGCCATTCTCTTCTGGGGGAGATATGATACCAATTCACAAAAGTGTTGTCATACTTTTGTGAATTAAAAACTAAACCCAGAATCAAAACCTGTAGCGCACGCGCAACGTGCGCTACAGGTTTTTGGGTTTTATATTTAATTGCGCCTAGCTACTTATTACAGCCAATTACCCACCAAGACAAAGGATGACCAAAAGAATGGATCGGTGAAGTTTTTGTCGGAGAGGATAGAAATTTGGGCTTGACGTAATGCTTCAGCTTTGGAAACGTGGGGTTTACCTAAATCTTGATATAGCTTCACCATTAAACGTGAAGCGACGTTATCCTTTACAGGCCAGAGGGTAGCGATCGTCGATCGCGCTCCCGACTTTAACGCTAATCCTGCTAGTCCTAAGACAGCGCGATCGTCCCCTGCGGCAGTATCGCAAGCACTCAACACCAGTAAATCAATGGCTCCTGATTGCCCTGTTTCTCGCTTTTGCAATAGCTCGGACAGCTCGCGGATGTTTAATCTTCCATCCCAAGTCAATAGGAATGTATCTTCTTGTTTAGAACTAAACTGACCGTGAGTAGCTAGATGTACCACATTAGCCATCTTGGATTCGATACTTTTTGATAAAGCGCTAGGAGTAAATTCTTGATTTAGTAGTTTATTGCCAGAGGTGGCTTGAGAAATTGCTACAACCTCTGTCTCCACAGCGGGTAAGGGATTGAAGCCATTGCGGGCAGTACTAATACCTGCGACAACAGATCGAATCTGTTTCTGCTCCAGTGATTGAGTCTCTAACAGTTTTAATCCAGGAGATAGGGCTACAGCATAATTTTCAATGAGGTATTGTTTTCCATCATATAGCGCTGCCATAGGAATTTTTCGTAATAATCCATCTAGCACAAAGACTAGGGTTTGTTTTTCCTTTAGGGCTTGACTGTCTACGGCGGGACGAATCAACCAGTTGTAAATTTTCTGAGAAAGTAGTTTTTGACCTTTATTATCAGAGGCAGGGTGAATGGAACCTAGGTACGAACGAATAGTTTGTTCAGCTTCGCCCCTAGGAACGGGGCTACTGTAATAGGTCAAAGGCTGTCCTGCGGTAGAGAGAATCACTGCGATCCGATTGGGCAGCATGATGGCATAAACAACGGCAGCTTTAGTATCGATCTGATCGATTTGCAGAGGTTGGGAATTAAGGCAAGATTCTCGGAAGAAATTATCTAGTTCCGCCAGTTGCAGAGCCTCAATTAGTTCGCGTGCTTTAACTAGAGCAGATTGGTCGGGATTTTCGTCAATAAGTAAACTAACGAATTCTCGGTATACAGGTTCAATACTTTCTCGGAAAGAAAATTGTACTTCTTGATTGATGCCTACCAGATCGCTGCGAAGATTTTGCAGCGCATCAACTGCTTCCCCATAGGCGGCGATCGCTGCTTGTTTCTGTCCTTGTTGATGGAGCAAGCGACCTAATTTCCATGCTGATTGCGACAGAATATTTTTGGATTGAATAGACTGCGACAGTTGCATAGATTGTTGAAGGAGTCGAATTCCCTCATTGGGTTGTCCGTTATTGGCGACTAGTTGCCCCCATTGCGAGAGGAGATAGGCTTCAGCTTGGGGATCGTTGACCTTCCTTGCGGACTGCACCGACTTGTCTAAAAGCTGAATAATTGTGCTGGCGGGAATGGGTTGCTCCTGCGGGGGAAGCTTTGAGAGATTGCTAGCAAAGTTAACGATCGCATATAGAGAAGCCCGACTGGGTGGGATCTCGCTGAGTTCTTGCTGAATATTGGGGGCGAGGGTGGCGATGGCTTGGGTCTGCCCCATATTCACATAAACCTGTAATTGG
Organism: Pseudanabaena biceps PCC 7429; assembly: GCF_000332215.1. Taxonomy (GTDB): domain Bacteria; phylum Cyanobacteriota; class Cyanobacteriia; order Pseudanabaenales; family Pseudanabaenaceae; genus Pseudanabaena; species Pseudanabaena biceps. The sequence continues at coordinate 3,626 of NZ_ALWB01000115.1, read as the reverse complement.
TTGAGCTTTGATTCAATGCGATCGCTGGCTTTGGTCGCAACTTTCTCAGCTTCGATAAAGTGTTGCAGGGCTACGTCAAAATTGCGCGTATCAGCGGCGTTATTGCCTAAGCCAATTAGAATTGGACTTAGTTCATTGATGGCGTTGAGATTTTTAGCGATCGCTAAACCCCATGATAGGGATTTGTAGCTTGCCTCATTATCTCCTAGCACGCGCAGGGCATTCCCCACGCTCCGTAAGCCACTCACTTTCAAAAGCGAGTCATCGCTTTTTTCGAGTTGCTGGTTAATGTCATCTAGGATTTGTCGCGATCGCCGATAAAAACCTAAACTTTGTAGAGCCTGAGCCTGATTGATCTGCGTCCCTAGCACACCTTGCAGATCGCCTGCTTGCTGGTAATAACCTTGAGCTTGTTTCCATGTGTCTACCGCCGTTTGCGATTGTCCAATTTGTTGCTGGAGGATGGCTTTAGTATTCAAAACCTGCGCCCAGAGAATTGCATCAACAGCCTTTGCTCCATTTAGAATCGCTAAACTTTCATCAATGCTATTTTGAGCAGCATTCCATTGATTTAATTGTTGGTAAGCCAGCGAGAGATAACTGAGGGTGAGGGCTTGGTTAGGGCGATCGCCTTGAGAGGCGTAGCTCTGTGCAGTAATTTGCCAAACCTGTACTGCTTCAGCAAATTGCCCCGCATCATACAAATTGCGCCCTCGATCTAGATTGCTATTGTTTGAGGTAGCGGTTGAGGCTACTGCGATCGTCGCAGGCGAATCCGCAGTAGCCTTGGGAGAAATCGCATGGGAACGATCTATTCCCAAGGAAAGAGCTAAACAAAGTCCTATTAGTCCTAGCAGACTATAACGGACGATCTTTTTTATCAGCACAGGATTTATCAACACAATAGTGACTCCAAATTATAGGTTAAATGTAGGTATGCCCTTACAGTTGACATCAGAAAACGCTGAAGTAGAAGGATCGGAGCTTGTGGCATAGATTTCCACCTCACCCTTCGCATTGAATCGCCAACCAATAGCTTCCACAATGGGCGGTGCCGCCTTCGCCGATTGCTGTTCGGATTGGCTTGTAGTTACGAGATTATTGGGATTGCGGAGAGAGGCGGGGTCGCGGATATCTATCCAAGGACGATCACCACTGCGGCGATCGCTAGGATTATCAGGTAATCCACCGCGACCAGTGACAACAAAGCGACTATTGCCCAAGGTTTGGCAACCTTGAGCAATTCGCTGACTCGGATCGTCGATATCGCTGGGCAGTTGAATCAATCCAGCAGCCGGAGTAAAAGCGAGGTTATTAATATTCACCGTGCCATTCAATCCAAATTGTGAACTAGCAGTGATATCGTTATCATCGGTGAGGTAAGGACGGTATTTCAAACCAAAGATGCCATTGGTACTAATTTGGATATTGCCCCCATTGCCTTGAAAGGCATTAGCCACGATGTCACTATTGCCTAAACCAATAATGAAAGGACTGTTAATCGTAATATTACCGCCATTACCCTTACCACCCGCTTCCGCCGATAGCAAACTTTCATTCCGTAACAGGAGCAGTTCTCCAAGGGAGAAAATCAGGTTGCCACCATTACCAAAGTTGGTTTGGGCATTGATTTGAGAACCATCATTTAAAAATAGCGATCGCGCATTTATTTGAATAGTGCCACCATCACCCGTACCTTGACTGCGACTAGTGATTTGAGAACTATTTTCAAGGGTGATTTGTTGAGAGTTGATGGTAATGTTGCCAGCTTTACCCAGCCCTGACGAAGCTGTAGAAAGTTGAGCATTGTCTGTTAACGCGAGTTGGGAAGTATGTAGATCTAGGGAACCACTATTACCACTACCTGAGGATTGACTGCTAATGAAGCTGTCTTGAACAGTTACATTCTTGGCAGAGATCTCTATATTACCAGCATTACCACTACCCTGAGTAGATGTAGAGATTTCAGAACCATCTCGTAAGTTTAATTGCCCAGTGCTGATACCAATGTTGCCAGCATTGCCACTGCCACTGGTGAGCGCCGCAAGTCTGCTATTGTTGCCGATATCAATACCTTTACTGGCGTTGAGGTTGATGTTGCCTGCAAGTCCTGCATTGCTGGTACTACTGGTAATTTGGCTATTGTCAAAGCGAATCAATCCATTACTCGTGAGGGTGACATTGCCAGCGGAATCCAGCCCCTTGGTATCACTTTCGATGCGGCTGTTATTGAGGGTGAGATTGCCCACACTGTTGATATTGACATCGCCCGAACGTCCTGTGCCATCTGTAGAAATGTTAACCGTTCCCGTAAGTGGAGTGGAAATGGAAAATTGTTTACTGGTTAGAACCACGGTATCGGCGATCGCTAAATCCCCATGTCCCAAAATCGATACATCCCCCGCCCGAGCGGAAGAGGATGTCGTTAGTAATGTCAGTCCAGATATCTGATTTTTGGCTTCCAGTTTAATCGAACCACCATTGCTAGATGTTCCTTTAGGCGCAACAGAAAAAGTATATAGACTGCTCCTATTCCCAAGGATATTCCCTTTTGGAGCAATTAGATTGATGTCACCGCCATACCCGCTATTACCTACCGCTGCAAAGGATAAGGAGTACAGATTGCTCTGGTTGAAAAGATTGCCATTATTCGCAGAAAAGGTAATACTGCCGCCATTGCCACTATTCATAATTCCTAAGGATAAGGAGTACAGAGTTCCTTGGTTAGAAAGATTGCCATTATCCGCAGAAAAGGTAATATGGCCACCATTGCCACTATTCACTAGTCCGTAGGATAAAGAGTATAAATCCCCTTGGTTAGAAAGATTACCATTGCTCACAGAAAGGGTAATATGCCCACCATTGCCACTATTCATACCCCCTAGGGAATAGGCGCTCAAAACACTCTGATTAAAAAGGTTCCCATTTCTCACAGAAAGTGTAATATTGCCGCCATTGCCACTATTATCATTTGAGAAGGACTCAGAGGACATAGAGCCTTGGCTAAAAAGGTTCCCATTAATCACAGAAAGCGTGATATCGCCTCCATTACCATTTGCCCCTGAGAACCCAGAGAATAATCCAGCATTGACAGAGAGATCGCCGTTAGTTGCAGAAAGGCTTATTGCACCTCCTTTCCTTGTACCTGTACCTGTAACTAGGTTAGTTGCTGATGAAGATAAGGATCCACCATTAAAAGAGAGATTGCCATTAGTCGTGGCAATCGTGATATCGCCCCCATACCCACTATTGGCTGTTAAAAAAGTGTTTGAGCTCACATTACCATTAATTGAGATATTGCCATTAGATAGAATGGTGATGTTTCCACCATTTACACCATTGCCAAAAGCGGACGAAAACAAACTTCCTGTTACAATATCCCCAGCAGCTTTCAGAATGATGGAACCCCCATTCCCACCCATAGAATTGGAGGTGTTAATACTGGCAACCCTAATGCTACCTGAAGGCAGTCCCGCCACTGTCCCCGTTGTAAAATTGGTAGATCCCACTCCCATTTGGGGCACATTGGCTGTAGGTAAAGTTTTTACCCCTGCTCGTAAAATCGCCGCAGGCTGAGTCGTGAGAGTCATAAAATCTGGGTCACTACTAGGAACAGTGGTATCGGG
>NZ_ALWB01000114.1 GCF_000332215.1 Pseudanabaena biceps PCC 7429 | reverse complement strand
GGTGCACGCGCAGCGTGCACCGCAGGTTTTAGGGTTTTATATTTAATTAAGCCCACTTAATAGAGTTGCTACGCAAACCCTTGCTCAAAGCTCAAGATTAAAAGCCTTGCGTAGCAAGGCTTTTAATCTTGAGCTTTTAAAATTTGCCAGCTTAACCCGAACTGACATTAATTATCCCTCTTGGCAAGACATAAACTTCTGCCTGAAAAATAGAAGTAAAACGCTCCCAGTTAACAATCCGTAAATTGCACCAACGAGGAGGGTCAAAAAATACCCTAGGATCTGCATTAACTGACTACCGATCATGACGCTGAGATACCAACTGAACGTAGTCCCGACCACCCACCACCCCGATCGCCTAAAGCTATGTTTGAGGATCATCCATTGAGCAAATCCTATCGACAGTCCGCGCAAGCAAGCATAGACAGCCAAAAGATCCACCGCGTCCCCATAGGTCACTGCCAACCAAAAACTCGCCCAAGAACTAAAGACTCCGCCCAAAGTACCACCCACCAGAGTCGCCCATAGCCAACCCATACCCAAAATTCGTTTTCTGAGCACCAACCACTGGGCAAGGGCGATCGCCATGCTCATGACTAAGAAACTTAAGATGATTCCCAGATTGCCAGGAATGTAATCGGTGACAAAAGCACTGATTTTTCCACCAACTGCATAGGAAATCGCCGTAGCAAAAATCCACTGTAGCAAGAAACTCCAATGGAGTTTCTTGCTTATCGCTTTTAACCTAAACTTGTTTAACAAGGATTTGAGCCTAATATCTTGAGCTTAATAAATGCGCAGACTATACTTTCTATTACCAGGAACTACCAATCGCTTTGCTTGTGGGGGATTGTGGGCAGAGCTAAAAACTCTAGAATTAGTTAAAAAAGTTTGTCCTGCGGAGGTTGTAACCTATCGCCAGCGTGAAAAGGGGCATTTATGGCTAGATGATCTATTGAGTCCTCAGACTAAATCTAAAAACTTATCTAAAGACTTAGAAGATGTAATTTTCGTGATGAGTTGGGGGTTTGATGTCGCGAAACTGGCAGCAAAACTAAAATCTTTCAATGCGGTTTATCACGCCCACAGCGCAGGTTATGGGTTTAATTTACCCTCAAGCGTGCCAATTATTACGGTGAGTCGCAATACCCTTGGTTATTGGGGACAGCGATCGCCACACTCTTTATTATATTATTTGCCCAATGAGATTTCCGCTAAATTTTGCGATTTTCATGCCTTGGGAGATAATTTAAAAAATGAATGGGGCGATCGCGATATTGATATATTGGTTCAGGCAAGGAAATCTTCGAGCTATCTACTTAATCAATTAATTCCTGCTCTTCAAAAACAATGTCGAGTGGAAGTAATCGATCGTTATGTAGAAGACTTAGAAGGGCTATTCAATCGCGCCAAGATTTATCTATACGATTCTGCCGAATATTGGGCAGTTCAAGGGGTGACAGAAGGTTTCGGGCTACAACCGATGGAGGCACTCGCCTGCGGATGTCAAGTTTTCTCTAGTGTCAATCACGGCTTATCTGATTATTTAGATCCTGCTTTTAATTGCTACAAGATCGCAGGATATTCTCAAGAATTTGATGTGCAACGTATTATGAAAGTCCTTAATAGCGGACAAAGGTTATCCTTATCCCCACAGGTCTTAGATGAATATCGAGCAGAAAATATTACCGCTCGTCTGGTCGTAATTTTACAGGAGTTAAACGATTTTTTCGATCTCAAACCCTTCGCCCAGCAGCATATCCTTGACTTAGGTTATCGAGAGATCTTAAAACTGCGATCGCAAAAACTATTTGCCAAGCTATTTACCAAATTAAAAAAGAAATTGAAATTTTAATAAAATCCCCAGTAAATCTCCATTAATCCACAGTATGGGTAACGGCGCTACCCATACTGTACAAAAAGATTTCATTCTCAATCTTGGGGCTGGATAGGCAATTGTTAAGTATTAAGTCAAAAGATTACACTTCTTATATAGGTATATATTACAAGTGCGGCTATATGATAAGTTCTATATCGAAAGTTATAGAAAAAACTTATTTAATCTAAGTAAATCTAAATAATCTAAGCGAAAGTAAAGATTAGTTAAGAAAAACTCATATTAGTTTGCATTCATATATCACATGAGAGGTAACGTGGTGACTAACAATAAATCTGTAGCGCTAAAACAAATTGATGTTCAAGGCGATTTAAGTGAATATGTCGCACATTTGCAGTTACACATGGCTTTACAAGCTCGTAACCTCGTCCCAAATTTGAGTAGCGATCGCACTCAAGATAGCCGTAGCAGGATGCTATCTAGTACCCAAGCCGATTTCGAGAGATTAGCTTCTCGCCTGTAATTGTCAAAAATTATCAAAAATCAAAAAAGGAGTTGCAAAGCAACTCCTTTTTTATGCACTTTTTTTTTATGCACTTTTTTTTATGCACGAAAGGGGACTTATAAGTAACATCAGTTCGGGTTAAGCTGGCAAATTTTAAAAGCCCAAAATTAAAAGCCTTGCGTAGCAAGGCTTTTAATTTTGGGCTTTAAGCAAGGGTTTGCGTATCAAACCCTTGCTCAAAGCCCGTTTCAAATTATTCCGAACTCACGTTAGTAAGGAGTTTCCAGTTAAGAAATGGCGTAGCCATTTCTTAACTGGGTATAAGCCCATTTGTCCATAGATTTTTTGGCACAATAGAAAAGTATTATCAACATTAGCGGGCAAAGCTTACTGCTGTTGGTGGAAAAAATCTATTTTGAGGTGTCATGCAAGCTGAGACGTTAGATCTGTTGGAATGGAATCGTTTATGTCAGCATTTATCAACATTTACAACGACCAAGCTGGGAGCGATCGCGGCGGCGCATATACCCATACCCGATCGCTATGAAGAAACGTTAGAGCTACTCACCCAAACTAAAGAAGCCTATGCCCTAGAGGAGCGAAATGCGGGTGTTTCCTTAGATGGGATCCAAAATATTACAGAAGCAGTATTTCGCGCTGAGAAACAGGGAATTTTGTCAGCTCTCGAGCTATGGGCGATCGCTACGACTTTGGCGGGAGCGCGAAATCTCCGCCGTCAATTAGACAATGCTGATTACTGCCCAAATTTACAGATACTTGCCAGTGACCTGCGTACCTATCCTGATGTGGAACAGGAAATTTATCGCTGTATTGATGAAGGGGGAAATGTACTTGATCGCGCCTCGGAGCGTCTAGGAGAAATTCGTCATGAATTAACCTCGGTACGCGATCAAATTATGACTAAGCTGCAAAATATCATGCAGCGCAATGCTAGCTCGTTACAGGAGCAGATTATCACTCAACGCAACGATCGCTATGTTTTGTCGGTCAAATCGCCCCAACGAGATCGTGTGCCAGGAGTCATTCACGACACCTCTAGTACGGGAATGACTCTCTTTGTGGAACCCAATTCGATCGTGCAGTCCAATAATCGGCTCAGGCAATTGCTAAAAATGGAGCAAGCCCAGATCGAGATAATTTTGACGGAACTAAGCGCCAAAATTACGGAGATCGCGGAAGATTTGCAAAGATTGCTAATTATCGTTACCAAAATCGATCTAGCGGTGGCGAGGGCGCGTTATGCCTATTGGCTAGGAGGCAATCCGCCGCATTTTCTCGATCAAGAGGCGATCGTTTTGCGCCAATTACGTCATCCTTTACTGGTATGGCAACAGAAAAATGAGGAAGGTCGCGAAGTCGTACCTGTGGATGTGTTGATTTCGCCACAGATTTCTGTCGTCGTCATCACGGGACCTAACACTGGCGGCAAAACTGCAACTCTAAAAACTTTTGGCTTAGCCGCTCTCATGGCAAAGGCGGGCATGTTCATTCCTGCCAGAGAACCTGTGGAAATGCCTTGGTTCGATCTCGTACTTGCCGATATTGGTGACGAGCAGTCATTGCAACAAAATCTTTCGACTTTTTCGGGACATATCCGCCGTATTGGCAGAATCCTCGAAGCCCTCTCACCGCAATCCTTAGTTCTTCTGGATGAGGTAGGTGCGGGAACTGACCCCTCGGAAGGCAGTGCGATCGCCACAGCTTTGTTGGAATATCTGGGCGACCATACGCGTCTCGCGATCGCGACAACCCACTTCGGCGAACTCAAGGCACTAAAATATCAAAATCCTAAATTTGAAAATGCCTCGGTCGAATTTGATGATGCATCCCTTGCGCCTACCTATCGCCTACTATGGGGAATTCCTGGGCGTTCTAACGCCCTGGCGATCGCAGGACGGTTGGGATTACCACAGGACATTCTCGCAGCCGCTCAGGTGCGTGTGGGTATCGGTTCTGCCGAGATGAATGATGTGATTGCCGAACTGGAAGCACAGCGTCGCGAACAAACCCAAAAGACCGAAGCAGCCGCCCACTTACTCGTCGAAACCGAACGCTTGCATAAGGAAATTTTGGATCGTGCCGAAATGATGCGATCGCAGGCGAAGGAACTGCGCGAACGTCAAGAAAAAGAGGTCAATGCCGCGATCGCTCAAGCCCAAAAGGAAGTAGGAAGGGTGATTCGTAAATTACAGCAGGGTGAGCAAGCGGCGACGGATGTACAGCATACCGAAAGAAGGATCGAGGAGCTGACAAAACGTCATTTGCCAGAAATGCCCCCCGCAAAGCCCAAATTAACGCTAAATATTGGCGATCGGGTGCGCATTCCCAAATTTGGCAAAATCGCGCAAGTCCTGACAGTTCCCAATGGTGCGGGGGATTTTTCCGTGCGGCTCGGTCAGATGAAGCTATCGGTAAATTTGAGCGATACCGAGCCGATCTAGACAAGATCTAGACAATCTAATTTAGTTAAATTTTCTGCGCCTTTTTTCTGCCCTTTCCCCCTTGATATGTTGCAATTTTTTCAATTTGAAGCCGAGTTTGTTGATTCGCTCCGATGCATCCCCATGCAGGTTCGCTATAAATTAGATACCTGTGGAGTCAAACTAAAACTGCAACATTGGCATAGTTTTTCACCCCGTCAACGCCAAGAACTAATCGAACTACCCTGTGAAACTGAAGCAGAGGTGAAAAACTATCGCGAAAATTTGCGATCGCAAGTTTTTCAAATTTTTCAAACCTATCCCAGCGATCTCCCTATCCAAACGCCGCCTGCTTGGCAGATCTTAGCGATCCCCAGCGATGTTCAATGCCAAGCGCAGACATTAAACTTAGTGATCGCGCCAGCCCAATGGCAAAGTCTCAACCCATTGCAACGTTTTGTCCTCATCAAACTCAGCACTTCCCATCACGAAAACAATAATTTTTTACCTGCCTTACAAGAATTTGGGATTTTATCCAAATTAACATCAGTACCCAAGAATTGATTGGCGGCGCTTCGCGCCGCCAATCAATTCTTGGGTACTGACAGCTATAAAACTTGCATGGCTGCAGTATTGACTCAACTGAAACGTTAAAGAGGAGCTTGCTAAGCAAGCTCCTCTTTAGGGACTAATTGAAACAGCCTAATGAAATTAGATCTACGAGAGTTGACTCAACCTATAGCCAACACCATGAATTGTCTCAATTAAATTATGAGGCGCACCAGCACCCTTCAACTTATTCCGCAGACTCTTGATCGTAGCGTTGATCGTATCCTCTCTAGGGGGATCGGTCAGCGACCAAACATGCTCGACAATCGTGATCCGTTTTAGAACTTGACGACCATGATGGAGCAACAACTCAAGAATGTTGTACTCCTTCGGAGTCAAATGCACAGACTGACCTGTATAGGACACCTCATGCATTCCGGGATCGAGTTGCAGTTCTCCCCAGCGTAAAACTGTAGGTTCTGCAATCTGAGCACGACGCGACAGGGCTCGAATCCGAGCCATCAATTCAGGGGGATCAATGGGCTTGACGAGATAGTCGTCAGCACCAGCATCTAACCCCTGAACCTTATCGGTGCTCATATCTAGAGCGGTAACCATCAAAATCGGCACATTATTGCCATGGGCGCGTAAGCGACGACATAGGTTAATGCCATCTAGCTTTGGCAGCATGACATCTAACAAGATCAGGTTGTAATCGTCAGCTTGAGATTTCTCCCAGCCTTCCTCCCCATCTCTTGCGATATCTACAACACAGTGCTGACTTGTTAACACTTCGGCTAACGTATCAGCCAAATTAGCATCATCTTCTACAAGGAGAATTCTCATTGGATCGAACAAATCTTAGTTAGTTAGTTTAGATAGTTGTTAATTGCATATTAACGGATACCTTTGCAGGTTTATGAAGAATATGAACTTTATAAATCTCGTTAACACGATTCAACCCTATCTATTTGCATCATATACGAAAGATCGAACGGTTTTTCATATATGCAAAAATTTTAAGTATTATTGCGATAATAACATCTAACTAGCTAGACGCAATTAAATATAAAACGCAAAAACCTGTGGCGTGCGCTGTGCAATCGCCACAGGTTTTTTTAAATTATGCCCAGTGGCTTATGCAAGTCTCAATCTCATTGTTTACTGGTGAAAAAATATTGTTTACCTTAAATCAACGAACTATAAACTTTTGCCAATAATTTGCCAATAATGATTTTGGGGCTCATTGGCTTGGGCTAAAAATAGCGCAATTGTTTTTAGCCCAAGCCCTATGACGATGTAAGTTTTTCTATAGCCAAAGGATGATTAACGTCGCAGTGCTGCCAATCATCTTTTAGAAAGATCCTATACGAGTTGGATGAGGCTCCGACTTCGCCCATCTGGATCTGTATCAGGGCATAAAGCCCAAAAGATGGTTGCCGCACTCCTCGCGGCAACCATCTTTTGGGCTTTGATTTTGTCCTAACAAGACTGGCAACAGCCATATGTACTAAATGTACTAATACACTTGACGACAGCTACACTTGACGACAGCTATATTTTCTTGTTGAGTTAACTTTCTCCCATATTTGTGTGACGCTTGCATCGTTGCTAAGTTAAATTGAGTCTACAAAGAGTTCCACAATCTAAAAAATCTCCGTTAAAAAATGGCTACGAATCTATCTACTTTTAATACAGCTACATCTCAAGAAGTTTTTGCTAAAGCTAAACATCTAATGCCTGGTGGTGTAAGTTCTCCTGTTCGTGCGTTCAAATCTGTAGGTGGCGAACCGATCGTGTTCGATCGCGTTAATGGTGCTTACGCATGGGACATTGATGGCAATAAGTACATTGATTACATTGGCTCTTGGGGACCTGCGATCGTGGGGCATTCCCATCCTGAAGTCATCGAAGCACTACACAAAGCTCTCGAAAAAGGCACTAGCTTTGGTGCACCCTGCGTCCTCGAAAATCAACTTGCGGAAATGGTAATCGAAGCCGTACCAAGTGTGGAAATGGTGCGCTTTGTCAATTCAGGTACTGAAGCCTGTATGTCAGTTCTGCGCCTAATGCGCGCCTTTACTGGTCGAGACAAAATCATTAAGTTTGAAGGTTGCTATCACGGTCACGCAGACATGTTTTTGGTTAAGGCAGGTTCTGGGGTAGCTACCCTTGGTTTGCCCGACTCTCCTGGAGTTCCCAAGTCCACAACTGCCAATACCTTAACTGCTCCCTACAATGACCTCGAAGCTGTCAAAAAGTTATTTGCAGAAAATCCCGATCAAATCTCTGGTGTAATCATCGAGCCTGTAGTTGGTAACGCAGGTTGCATTGTTCCCAAAGATGGATTCTTGCAAGGCTTAAAAGACCTTTGTAAAGCAAATGGGGCTTTGTTGGTATTTGATGAAGTTATGACAGGCTTCCGTCTCTCCTACGGTGGCGCACAGGCTCGTTTTGGTGTTACTCCCGACTTGACCACTATGGGAAAAGTCATCGGTGGTGGGTTGCCCGTCGGAGCCTATGGTGGTCGCAAGGACATCATGTCAATGGTTGCTCCTGCTGGTCCAATGTATCAAGCTGGAACATTATCGGGTAATCCCTTAGCCATGACCGCAGGCATTAAAACTATGGAAATCCTGAAGCGGGAAGGCTCCTACGAATATCTAGAGCAGATTACTAAGAAGTTGGCGGAAGGCATGTTGGCGATCGCCCATGAAACTGGACATGCCGCAACGGGTAACATTGTCGGAGCGATGTTTGGGATATTCTTCACCAGTCAGCAAGTTTATGACTATGAAGATGCCAAAACCAGCGATACAGCAAAGTTTGCCAAATTCCATCGCGGAATGCTAGAGCATGGTGTGTACCTCGCTCCTTCGCAGTTTGAGGCTGGTTTTACATCCCTTGCCCATACTGACGCAGATGTGGAAGCAACCTTAGCTGCAACCCGTACCGTTTTGTCGCAAATCCCTGCCTAGAATATTTTTGATGAGATGAGCTTTGCTCATCTCATCAAAAAAAGTTCACGGAGTTACAGCTTTCGCAAAAATTCATTTACAATGTTGTGTATTCTTTTTAGACCCATAAGTTGACTAAATCTACCTCACCTTAATGAGTCCAGAAAACCTAAGCATTGAACTTTTTCCTACACAAAACCGATGCTGACAGAAAACTCAACTGCTAGTACTAAATCTAATAATGGTAATTACAATGGCTCCCCTATGGCAGCCCCAAAAGCCGATTACTATATGAGCTTGCATAAAGAGCTAGACCATCTTGAAGAAATGGTGCTTGAAAGTGGTCCTCGCGTCATGGGACACACTGTCATTGATGAAGAGAAACTTTGTCAGCAAATCGATCGAGTCAGGCTCTCTGTCCCAGATTCTATCGCCAAAGCCGAAGAGATTCTGCTCTATAAACAGGATTTAGTTGCCGAAGCTCAGCAATATGCTGAAGATTTAATTAAGTCTGCTGAGTTACGAGCCAGTCAGCTTTTAGAAGAATCTTTGATCGTTCGCCAAGCCGAGCAGGAAGCTAATCAAATTCGTCGCGAACTCCAAGAGGAATGTGAGCAAATACGATCGCAGACTCTCAATGAAGTTAACCAAATGCGCCGACAAGCCCAAAAAGATCTCGATATGTTGCATCAAAGGGTGACGGGCGAAGTTCAAGATATGCAGCGAGGAGCTGATGAATATAGCGATCGCGTTTTAGGTAACCTCGAAACACAACTAATTGACATGATCAAGATTGTCCAAAATGGTCGTAAAGAGTTACGACTATAAATTAATTATGGATATGAGCGTTTTGTCCCTTTCTTCCCATTATGGGGATTAACATTACCAATAGTTGACCAGTTATCTTTTTTGCTACTACTAGGGGTAGTACGGTTATGAGGTTTTACTCTAGTTCCGTCCTTTTTGACGTAACCATTTACCGACATACTTCTCACTTTCTTTTGGTTAATTTTGGCGCTTTCTGACCAAGCAGAATCAACCAAGAGTAAAGGTGTCACTAAACCGCTCATCAGAACGCATAAAACAAACACAAATATTTTCATGTAAATCACATACAAATTGGAAATGCAATTAGCTTAAGGATAATATATTCTGTGAATAGATAAACGTACATAAACCTAAAAGCTTTATACCCAATTAATTTCAGGATGGCTAATAACGTTAGATTTCTTCTATAGCTATAGTCAGTAATGTTAGGACAAAAATCAAACCCAATAGAGAGTTGCGGCACGAAGCGCCGCAACTCTCTATTGGGTTTATTGACGTTAAGTAGCTGGATATAATTACCCCCCAAAAAAGCTATAGCGCACGCGCAGCGTCCGCTATAGCTTTTTTGGGGTTTATATGTAATTGCGCCTAGCTACTTATTGCAATCCTAAACATTTAATAGACGTTTAGACGTTGCGGCGCTTTGCGGCGCAACGCTAATTCTTGGTTTTTGATTTCTATTTCTTTGGTGGAAAGGGAGTAATGGGGTTTCTCTTTGGATAGATATTTGCGATCGCCTCACCCCATTGATTAAGGATCGTGGTAAGTTAAGTTTAGTTAAGAAATTATTTTGAACATCAGGCTCTTTGCTATATGAAATCATCTTGGAGAACTGCATTGCTATGGTTACTGCCCATAGCGATCATCGGTTTCTTTGGATGGCAAACATTGGTTGCCCGTCCAGCCCCCAGTCGTCCAACCGTAAATGCGGCTAATACTCGTATTGCCTATGGACGATTTCTTGAATACCTCGACGAACATCGGGTACGCAAGGTTGATATTTTTGATGGTGGTCGCACAGCAGTAATCGTAGCAAGCGATCCCCAGATTGAAGGTAAAGAACAACGGGCTAGAGTTGATTTGCCTCTGTATGCTCCAGAATTGATGGATAAACTCAATGAAGGTGGTGTAGATCTCGCTATCTATCCTCCCAGCAACAATAGTGCCATCTGGGGTTTTATTAGTAATTTGATTTTCCCAGTTGCCTTGCTCGCAGGGTTATTCTTTTTGTTTCGCCGTTCCAACCAAATGGGCGGTCCTGGACAAGCAATGGACTTCGGAAAATCCAAGGCTCGGTTTGCGATGGATGCTGAGACTGGCGTGAAGTTTGACGATGTCGCGGGTATCGAAGAAGCCAAGGAAGAATTGCAAGAAGTTGTAACGTTTTTGAAAAAGCCCGAACGTTTTACAGCCGTGGGGGCAAAGATCCCCAAGGGCGTTTTGTTAATTGGTCCTCCTGGAACGGGTAAAACTTTGCTAGCCAAGGCGATCGCTGGTGAAGCAGGCGTACCTTTCTTCTCAGTATCTGGTTCGGAATTTGTAGAAATGTTCGTCGGTGTCGGTGCTTCGCGCGTCCGCGACCTCTTTAAAAAGGCGAAGGAAAATGCTCCTTGCATCATCTTTATTGATGAAATTGACGCAGTTGGTCGGCAACGTGGTGCTGGTATTGGCGGCGGCAATGATGAAAGAGAACAGACCCTCAACCAAATCCTTACGGAAATGGATGGGTTTGAAGGTAATTCGGGCGTAATCGTAATTGCGGCAACTAACCGAGCCGATGTACTAGACTCAGCACTACTACGTCCAGGTCGCTTCGATCGCCAAATCGGTGTCGATCCACCCGACATTAAGGGACGTTTGCAGGTTCTCAATGTCCATGCTCGCGACAAAAAGATTAGCCCTGAAGTATCGCTTGAAGCGATCGCCCGTCGCACCCCTGGATTTGCTGGTGCTGACCTTGCTAACTTGCTAAATGAGGCAGCAATTCTGACGGCTCGTCGTCGTAAGGATGCCATGACCATGGCAGAAATCGATGATGCGGTGGATCGGATCATTGCAGGGCTTGAAGGAAAAGCCCTCATCGACAGCCGCAACAAGCGTTTGATTGCCTATCACGAAGTCGGTCATGCGATCGTCGGAACCTTGCTCAAGGATCATGATCCCGTTCAAAAAGTAACTCTTATCCCCAGAGGACAAGCAGCTGGTTTGACATGGTTCACCCCAGATGAAGAACAGACCCTAGTATCACGCGGTCAAATCCTTGCGCGGATTACGGCAGCTCTCGGTGGTCGTGCTGCGGAAGAAGCAGTATTCGGTGCGGCTGAGGTTACGACAGGTGCAGGCGGCGATCTGCAACAGGTTAGCGGTATGGCTCGTCAGATGGTAACTCGTTTTGGCATGTCAAATATCGGACAGTTAGCTCTTGAAGGTCAAAGTTCGGAAGTATTTCTCGGACGCAGCATGGGTGGCGGTTCGCAATATTCGGAAGATATCTCCGCTAAGATCGACCAACAAGTTCGCGAAATCGTGCAGAAGTGCTATCAAACGGCTTTGCAAATTGTTTATGAAAATCGGGCTGCGATCGATCGCGTTGTCGATCTTCTTGTTGAGGCAGAAACCCTTGATGGCGAAGAATTCCGTCGGATTATCTCTGAATACACTGCTGTTCCTGTAAAAGAACGCTTTGTCCCACATATCTAACATGAGTTCGGGATAATTCTCAAAGCCCAAAAGTAAAAGCCTTGCTACGCAAGGCTTTTACTTTTGGGCTTTTATACCAAGTTAAGAAATGGCTACGCCATTTCTTAACTTGGTATTATTCGAGATCCTTTGGTAAGGGGCGATCATCGAGCAGGGCTTCTAAATCAGCAAACTCATCGGTATTATCATTGATCTCAGCCTTGGGGCTTTCTGGGAGTTCACTAGCTGATTTGTTAGTGACTTTTTCGCCAATATTTAGTTCTTCTAGTCTTGCTAAAAACTTATCAACTAAAAACTCCTGCACCAAATATTTAGGATCTTTTTGGGTTTGTGATTCACTCGTAGCAGGAATCTCCGTTGTATTTGGATCAACATCTTGCACCGAGGCATCGGATAGATCGTTAGCAATTATTTCGACATTATCTTTAGCGATCGCTTCTGCAGCTGACTCAATGTTTAAATTAATCAACTCATTAGTAGTTTCCACGGAAATTTCATCAGTTTCTTCCGAAACATCTCCTAGATATTCTTGCAGAATATTTTCAACATAATCATTAAAAGCGATAAGCTCATCTAACTCATCATCAAAACCTTTAGCTTCAATCAATTCGCTATTAACCAATTCGCTATTAACCAATTCGCTATCAATAATATTTAGCTCTTGAATATTTAGCTCTTGGGTACTCTCTTCATCATCCTTGGTGACTACAGGAGCATTAACGATTGCTGTCTCTAAAACAAGATCTTGAAGATCTTCAGGTTCTAAATTTACTTCTACTAAAGATTCAACAGCAACTTCTTGAACGGTAGGTTGCCATGAAGTTTCTATTCCCTCAATTTCGCTACTTTTTGCATCGGTTGCAGATTGTTCTATTTCCCCAGTTACTTCTTCCGCAGACTCATCATTGGTAAGATCGCCTACCTCTAGTTCTTCGATACCGAGGCTAATTTGCTCATCTTCATCAACATCTATTATTTTTTCAATAGATCTGACTTGCTTGAGTTCAGCTTCAGCAGGTTCTTGGTTTTCAAACTCCTCAACTTCAGGTTGAGATGGAAATGTCTCAGCCTGCGCGTCTGCAAGTAATTCAACTGATATTAGTTCTTCAGAATGAATGATTTCTTCAGTTAGCTCTATCTCAATTTGAGCCTCTTCAATAACTTCGACAGGCTTTGGCTCAGAGACATTGGACTCAGTGATTATTTCCCTGTCTTCTAAAACAACTTCAATAATATTTTCTTCAACGGGACTACTATTTTCTAATTCTGCAATTTCTTCAGCAATCTGCCTTTCTAAATTCAAATCTAAATTCAAATTTATATCAGTAATGGGCTGCGATCGCTCTAGTTCAGTTGGTGGCAATTCAGGTTCTTCAAGTTTGTCATCATCTAAAGTTGTCACCCTCTCAGATTCTAGGTATTCTTCGATATCAGTACTGACCGCATTCTCAAACTCGCTTACAGTTTCAATTACAGTTTCAATTACAGTTTCAATTACAGGCTCGATCGCTGGCTCACTGGTTAGATCTGCGATATTTTCGATATTTTCAGTAATTGCAACTGCATCATCGGGCTCAGATTTTTCAGGGCTGGGCGCTTCCTGTGGCTCTGGGATGATATCGGATTGGGATTGAGCGGGATCTTGAGGAACGATCGCTTCTTCTGCAAAAAACTTTAATAACTGGGGCGACTGCCAGCCAATCGTCGTAAAACTATGTTTAATTTTTTCTACGGCAAAGGGTTGCAATCCCACTAGCTCCGACTCATCTGTTAACTTGATCCGTAGGGCCGAAACTCCAGATTGCAACAAAATATTACTTAATAAAAAGAAAATCTCCGCCCACACCACGCCCAATAAACGTAATCCCGTAGGAAAGGGCGCGATCGCTTGAGCAAGGGGAGCCGCAATATAAATTTTACAAAAGACGGCACTCATCAGCAGTGCCACTGCTGCCGCGATCCACCCCGTTGTATACCAACCATTGCGGCGCTGCTTGAGAAGCGTCAGGATCTGCCGATCGCGATCGCTTAAATCCTTTGCTGGTTTAGACACAAACCATAAACTAAATGGCGATATCGGCTGTTGCCATTGCACCCAAGTCACTAAAGCGATCGCAGGAAACCCCAACAAAAAAATCTCAAACCACTCGGGAAATATGGGATCTCCTACGGCTAAACCAGCCATACTCAAAGCCATTAGCCAAGGCACACCTGCGATAAGAGCAATATTTCCCCAAAGAAAAGGAGCATTGCTGAGCGAGATTGGTTCAGTGGGGTTAGTGCGATGTGGTGATGTCATAGTAGCGAGCCTAAAAAAACTATCCTAAACCTGTGGTTAAGCGCGTCCAGAAACCATCATAAATTTGAAGGGCTTCGGGATCGAGTTTGGTAATGCGATCGCATTTGGCAATAATCGTTTCTGATGGCTCCAAAGCCTTAATTGCTTTGAGATCATCAGGAATCAGAGATTTTGCAAGTTTATTAGTTGTCCCGAAACTATTAGCATCGCTAATTTTGGCAGCAATTTCTGGCTTCATAACATAATTTATCCATGCGTGAGCGCCTTCGATATTCGGTGCACCTCTAGGAATGGCGATCGTATCCGTCCAAATTGATGTGCCATTATTGGGCAAAACATATTTGACATTAGGATTTTGCCGAGACAGACTAATAGCATCGCCTGAAAACGCCATACACATCATTAAATCCCCCGAAGCAAGAGGATCCCGCCATGCATCGGTACTGAAATTGGCGATCGCGGGCATTAATTCCCGCAATTTCTGAAATGCATGTTCGATCTGTGACTCCTCTTTACTGTTATACGAATAACTAAGGGTATGTAACGCCATCCCGATCACTTCACGCGGATCGTTGACTAGCGTAATCCGCAACTTATTTTTATGCTGCCACAGGTAACTCCAATCCGTGGGTTCTTCACCAACGATCGACTTTACAGCCTCGACATTATAGGCAATTCCCGTCGTTCCTAAGCTTACGGGAATACTAAATACTGCCCCACGATCGTGGGGTAATTCTAAATAGTTTGTAGCAATATTAGTCAGATTGGGTAACAGTTTTTTGTTGAGTGGGGTAAGTAGCTTTTTATCCCGCATCTGCGACACCATATAATCGCTGGGGTAAATGATGCTATACCCCGATCGCCCATTCGAGGTTTCTAGCTTTGCTAACATGACTTCATTAGCATCATAGGCATCCCCAACCACCTTGATCCCCGTTTCCTTCGTAAATCCCTCTAAAACCTCTTGATTGTTGACGTAGGTAGCCCAACCATAGAGGTACAGGGTCTTTTTGTCTTGGGTTGCTGGGCGAGTTACATCCTCACTACCTGCATCGGAAGTTGGGGGGCTCTGATCGAAAATTCCACAGGCAGCGAGAGTAGATGCACTGGCTATAGCTGATGTGGCATAGGCAGTTTGTCTAAGAAATTTTCGCCGAGAGATAAGCATAGATTCTTATTTTGATTAGCTTTTGATTAGCTGATTAGCTTGGCAAGTATGGACATCGGGGGAGCCTCCGTACTTTACTTGATATTTAGACTTGATATTTAGACTTGATATTTAGACTTGATATTTAGGAGGTAACGGCGGAGACTACGGTCGTCTTGGGCAGGGCAACACAATCTTCAGGCATCCACGAAACATATACCTGACTATCAAAGGGTGGAGTCTTTTCACCTTGGTGATTGGAGCGGACGAGCATCACTCTAACGGGAGGCACATTTTCACTAGCATGTAAGTCCACGACAAATTGGGAATGATCGCCTAAATACAGTACGTTATTGAGAATGCCCCGATAGGTATTGTAGGGTTGGTTTGGGTATTCGGTGGAGAGCTTGATTTTTTCAGGTCTAACGCTCACCACTGCCTCGGCGATGGGTTGCCAATTGCGGGGCTTGGCAGCAACGATCGCTAAACCCGTGGACGATCGCAATTCAACGAATGCCCCATCCTGCTCGATTACTCGACATTCAAACAAATTCGTTTCGCCGACAAAGTCAGCAACAAATGCTGAAGAGGGGCGATCGTAGACTTCCGCAGGCGTGCCAATTTGCTCAATGCGACCTTGGTTCATCACCGCAATTCTAGAGGAAATTGCCAGAGCTTCGCCTTGGTCGTGGGTGACCATAATAAAGGAAATTCCCAGTTCGTACTGCAAGTTAGACAGCTCAACCTGCATTTCCTTACGCAACTTGAAATCGAGCGCTGCTAAGGGCTCATCTAACAAGATCACCTTAGGACGGTTAACGAGGGCACGAGCAAGGGCAACTCGCTGCTGCTGTCCACCAGATATTTGACTGGGATAGCGATCGCTCAGATGGTCGAGACGTACTTGTTTCAGGGCATCCTTAACCCTTTGCTGGATTTCTGGCTTCGGAACCCCTTTCACCGTTAAGCCAAAGGCAACATTATTAAAAATGGTCATATGCCCAAAGAGAGCATAACTTTGGAAAACCGTATTCACAGGACGTTGATAGGCAGGGATATAGGTCATCGGGTTGCCCTGTATGAGCACTTCCCCTGCGGATGGTTCCTCAAAGCCTGCTACAAGTCTTAGTAAAGTCGTTTTACCACAACCTGAAGGTCCCAAGATGCTGAAAAGTTCGCCTCTCTGGACTTGTAGATCTACACCTTGGACAACAGTATTTGTCCCAAACATCTTAAATACTCGCTGTAGCTCTACATCGGGAACTGTACCCGTTGAAGTTGCGAACTGTTTAGCAGTGGTTGACTGTGCCATGTTGTAATGCTCAAACGTCTACTAATCCGTGTCTACTAATCTGCGATCAAATCTGCAATCAAATCTGCGATCAGAACTTTAGCTGTTTATCGTCATATATCCTCATACAGCATGAAAGCCTAAAATGCAATTAATAAAATGCAATCAAGGTACGATCAGCAATATGAATGAGTACCTCAGCATAATTAAAATCCAGAGATAAAACCTGCGGCGCACGCTGCGCGTGCGCCGCAGGTTTTAGGGTCTTATAAGGGTTTTATATTTAATTAAGCTCACTTACTTACATTAAAGGCACGCTTTGCGTGCCTTTAATATGGGCTTAGAACTGAAAATCAACCACCCCAGTTGAGATTAACGCCATCAAGGATCAAGGAGGCGTTATACAACTGAAGAATAATGACTAGAAATACAAGGAACAAGGCCATGAAAATAGCCATGAGGGGGGTCGTGCCCCAACCACGAGAGACTTTACCGTATTCTGCATTCAGCGGTCTGAGAATATCACCAAGCCATGTACGTTGTGACATAAGTTTGTTTTCTTAAAGGGATTGTTACAAAATAGTATAATTGTAATTTAGAATAACTCAAATCATTGGTTCAATTCATGGAAAACGCAACTTCGATCGCAATTACTATCGCCGTATGTGTAATCTGCTTAACGGCTTATGCGATATACGTGGCGTTTGGCCCTCCGAACAAGGAATTAGTCGATCAATTTGAAGAGCACGAAGATTAATTTTTTAACATCGGCAGTAATTATCAGCAGTAATTATCGGCAGTAATTGCTGCCGATATTATGCAATTGAAATTTTATAGCTATGAATGATCATTTCCGACTAACCCATGAGGCTTTAGATGTGGCGGCAGCTTATGCGATCGCCGACAATGCTCGTAATGGCGCAGTCGTTCTCATGAGTGGCATGGTACGCAATCAGACAGGGGGACGTGCTGTTGATTATTTGGATTATCAAGCCTACGACGCAATGGCTTTACAAGTTTTTCAAGAAATTAGTGATCGCTGCCATCGGCAATTTCCCATTACCGAGGTAGTCATCCACCATCGACTCGGAAAACTGAAAATCGGGGAAATCAGTGTACTAGTTGCCGTGGGCTCGCCCCATCGCAGCGAAGCTTTCGAGGCTTGTCGCTATGCGATCGACACCTTAAAGGTGGAAGCACCGATCTGGAAAAAAGAATTTTGGCTGGATGGCGTAAGTAGTTGGGTCAATTGCCCCATATAAATCCCAGCAAATATTTTAAGAGTGCCGCTTCGCGGCACTCTTAAAATATTTGCTGGGATTTATCTTGCTATGCTTCTAGAAAAATCTTTTTTCGCCCGCCCCGCCGAAGAAGTCGCGCCCGAACTACTAGGCTGCACATTAGCCCGCAGCATTGCAGGAGAAGAATATCGGGGAATTATTGTGGAAACTGAAGCCTATGACGCAACCGATCCCGCTTGCCACGGCTATCGGCGCAAGACTGCTCGCAATGCGGCAATTTTTGGCTCCCCCTGTACAGCTTATGTTTACTTAATCTATGGAATTTACCATTGCGTCAATATCGTGACCGATCGCGAAGATTTCTGTAGTGCGGTGTTAATTCGGGCGATCGAATGCGATCGCTTACCTAGTTGGAGTAAAGATAAGCCCAATCGAGCAGGCTCAGGTCCAGGAAAACTATGCCGTTTATTACAAATAGATCGCCAACTAGATGGAGTGGCTTTACATCCCGATCAGCATTTATGGCTAGAAGCGCGATCGCCAGATTTTAACGAACCCATCGTGCAAACCACCAGAATCGGAATTACCCAAGGCATAGATATTCCTTGGCGGTGGTATCTAAGCGATCGCACCTCTGTATCTCGCAAAAATCCCACCAAGCAGAAAATTACCCCTAATACCTAAGCCCAAGAGGAGTGCGGCGGCGCGTTGCGCCACCACCCTCCTCTTGGGTAAGTACTTGTGCAAAATAAATTACCAAAACCCGTAAAGTTGCGCCCCTACGGGGCGCAACTT
>NZ_ALWB01000113.1 GCF_000332215.1 Pseudanabaena biceps PCC 7429 | reverse complement strand
TCTGTGGTCAAAAACTCTAAGAGATCCCCCTCAATCCCCCTTAAAAAGGGGGAGGAATTTAATTCTCCCCCCTTTTTAAGGGGGGCTGGGCGGATCTATCCAATTCTTAAATGGTTTCTAAGAGAGGGGTTGCGTAGCAAACCCTCTCTCAAAGCCCGTTTCAAATTATCCCAAACTCACGTTAGTTAAATATAAAACCCTAAAACCTGCGGCGCAGGTTTTAGATCTGGATTTTAATTATGCTGAGGTACGTTGAATCTTTAATATTCGATGGTCATACTCTCGTAAGTTATGCCACGGGTGGTACGAATTGTCTCAAGGGGTTTAGCCTTAATTTTGTTCGCAAATTGAGCTTCCGTCATTTCCAAGTTCACCGCATTATTCTCGACTTCACTATCTAACTGCGCGAGATCGCGATCTAGCTCGGCAAGGCGATTGATGATTTGTTGTTGGCGATCGCATACTCGCACCAGTTCTTGTTGTAAGCGCTCTTTCTCGTTGGCAAGCTGATGCATCTGGATATATAAAGCCGATGGGGTTTTACGCAGAGGCATAGAACGCAACTTCGGTTGAATGGGGCGGCGAGATGCACGAGAAATAGTCATAGAATTTAGTCCCAATCGACATGTGATGGTTTGATTGTCAGGGAAAGTCTTGATGAAGCAATATGTGATTACTTAATGTTAGATGGTTCAAAGAATACTTTGTACAAAATAAATCCAACTAGAGCCATAATGCCAATGGAGATCGCCGCAGTGACCAGCTTAAACACAAAATTCAGCAATGTAAAAGCAACTAAGCCAATGACGATAATCGCCGCGATTTTGGTCGCTCCAGTCAGACTATTTACCCAAGCAATGAGACTTCCAAGTCCGCTTTTAGCAGCATCTACGCTCTTTTCTACAGCAATAAATTCTGGTTCAGCACGTTTATTAGGATCGTGGGGCTGGCTACTTGCCTGTTGCTTGTTGCCCATTACTTCGCGTTCCAATTCACGAAAGCGCTCTTCAAGGTTATCAGTTTGACTCATAGCAGCAATGAATAAAAATCTAGTTTCCATTCTACCGTATTCGCATCTACCCTATTCGCAGAGATACTGCGCTAATTGCAAACTTAAGCCTAGAGACCTATCCCGAATCTTGTAACAAATTGTTAAAATAATCTATAGACTTAATTTGTAGATGAGCCTCCTAAAATCCTACCTAAAATCCTATGTCCGCAACCAAAACAGATTTTGAGTTAGATCGCTACGATATCAATGCGATCGCAAACTATTACCGCAATCAACCTTTGCGGGTCTGGTGGCGATGCATAGTGATTTTTGTACCCCTCATCTGGTTATTTTTGAGGCTTCGTTTCAGTGCTAAATCCTCAACAGCCGAATTAAAGAAACTAGCGATCGAATCGCGTAAATTATTAACCCGTCTGGGGCCAGCCTTTATCAAAATCGGTCAAGCCCTGTCCACTCGCCCTGATATCGTCCCACCCGTATTCATGGACGAGCTTGCAGAGCTACAAGACCAATTGCCCCCATTTCCTAATGAAATTGCTTTTCAGTTCATTCGCGATGCCCTAGGGGCTGATCCCTTGGACGTGTATGCAGAGATTTCCGATAATCCGATCGCGGCGGCATCCCTCGGACAGGTTTATAAAGGCAAGCTCAAAACAGGCGAACTCGTGGCGATCAAGGTACAACGTCCCGATATTGCTGCGGGCATCGCCCTTGATATGTACATTCTGCGCGGCATTGCCACATGGTTAAAAAAGACCTTCAAATTTGTGCGTACCAATTTAGCGGCAATTCTTGATGAATTTGCCAGCCGCATTTTTGAAGAAATGGACTATACCTTTGAAGGTCAAAACGCAGAAAAATTTGCCAAATACTACGGAGAGCTTGAAGGGATTTATGTTCCTAAGATCTATTGGCAATACACCGCTAAGCGAGTATTGACGATGGAATGGATTGAAGGCATCAAGCTCACCAATGTCGAAAAAGTCAAAGAATCAGGGTTTGATAGCCGTCACATTATTGAAGTTGGCGTGCAATGTTCTTTACGCCAGTTGCTTGACTATGGCTATTTTCATGCCGATCCCCACCCTGGCAACTTACTGGTCATGGGCGATGGTAAACTCGCCTACCTTGACTTTGGCATGATGAGCGAAGTTTCCGCAGAACAAAGATTTGGACTCATTGAAGCGATCGTCCATCTAGTCAATCGTGATTTTGCCGCGCTTTCTAAGGACTATGTACGTTTGGGCTTTTTGACCGAGGATATTGATTTTACCGCGATCGTTCCCGCCCTATCTGAAGTCTTTAATCCCCCTGAGGGTCAAAGCTTGACGCAAATGGATTTTAAAGACATGACCGATCAGCTTTCCCAGATCATGTATGACTATCCTTTTCAGGTTCCAGCCTACTACGCATTGATTATTCGATCGCTAGTTACTTTAGAGGGAATTGCCTTTAGCGTCGATCCTAATTTCAAGGTTTTAGCTGTTGCTTATCCCTATGTAGCCAATCGTTTATTAAATGACTCCGCGCCCGAACTCAGAATGGCTCTTAAGGATTTACTATTCCGCGATGGGGAATTCCGTTGGAATCGTTTAGAGAATCTATTGAGTAATGCTCAAACTAACCCTGACTATGATTTGAGTGGAACTCTAGACAAAGGAATTGACTTCTTACTTTCCGATCGCAGTGAATTTATGCACGATCGCATCATTGATGAGATCGTTAAAGGTATAGAAGTTGAGACAAGCAAACGCCTGCCCGAAAGACTGCGCAGTTCCCTCATCGGTGATATTGTTGCCGATCCGCAAATCAAAGCGACGATCGCGAAGACTGATACTCCATCCAGTTTGGACTATATCGCTAGGTTATGGTCAATCCTTCAGAAAGATAATGCCATCTCTCCGACGGAAATTTTGCCCTTAGCCACAAGGATTCTCAGTAAGCGTCAAACCCTGACCTTAGGACGAGATGTGATTTCTAAATTGGCTCAGCGATCGCTAGTGCGTGCGGTCAGGGAAATGTTAC
This sequence comes from Pseudanabaena biceps PCC 7429, assembly GCF_000332215.1. Lineage (GTDB taxonomy): Bacteria > Cyanobacteriota > Cyanobacteriia > Pseudanabaenales > Pseudanabaenaceae > Pseudanabaena > Pseudanabaena biceps. The sequence goes on along the minus strand of NZ_ALWB01000113.1, from coordinate 15,215 downwards.
TTCGCGACGAGAGAAAATATCAACATGATAAGCAGCAGGATTTCATCAATAATTCCCAGAAAACGCCTCTGGTCGAAGAGCGAGAATTAGTCGGTTCTGGTACTTCTTCAGGTACTTCTTCAGGTTTACGGCGATCGGTCAATGGTCGTAGTTGGTAAAAGCCAACAGAGAAGCTAAAAGGATGGGCGACGCAAAGCGTCGCCCATTCTGTTTATCAGAAGAAAAGCTCTATCCCCGATTCTAAACAGGCTGTCTCTAGTAAATCACTGAGACTGAGTTCGCCAGCCCATGTTTGCAAATAATCAAAATCTAGGCGATCGCCTTGCAATTTTAGTACCCCTAAAACATCCCGCCATTGTCTCTGCGACTCATTTTTAGTCATCCGATACCAAACTAATTTTTGCAAGATAATATCTTCAGGAGTTGGCAATACTAGCATTTGGTCAGGATTTTGTCGAACTAGGTACGATTGCCGACGTTGAAATTCAATTTGAGGGAAAGGACGATCTTTGAGCACAAAAATATCGACTTTTCCTAGAGATTCATTATCGATTAAGTTAAACGACTGCTTGAATCTAACCGCATCTTTAACCGCATCTTCAGAAACATAGAATCTTGGCTGAATAGATTGCAATAATAGAATGACTTTTTCCATAGTTAAATCAATCACTACATCTACATCTTCTGTGGCTCGCGGCTCTCCCATCAACGTGCTTGCAACCGATCCACCAACTAAATAGGGAATATCTAAGCTATTAAAAATTTCTGCTATATCAAGCGCAAGCGAGATCGGATCGGTAAGCATAATTGGTCGAGCACATTCAGCAATAATTTGATAAATAGTATTGGGAAAATTTGATTTTAGAGTAGCTCTGACAAATTCGTAGCGTAATTTTTGCAAGCTTATGTTTGGATATCTTTGTTGAATCCCAATCAAACAAAGCTCCAAACAACCTTTTGTCCAATTACTAACTTTTTCGGCTTTTTGAATTACAGTTAGCGCTTTCAAACGATTAAACAAATACAATTCCGCATCAATCGATGTATCGATCGATTGGGTTTTATATCCCACGGGTGCGCTTAGCATTTGATTTTACCTATCATCTGAACTAGGGCAAACAAGGGTTAACATAAACGAAATACAGCCTAAAAAACATGTTAGCATACGACAATTTAAAGGGAAATTTAAAGAGAGATTTAAAGGGCGATCTAGATGCACTGGCTAACCCCGCCAAAGCGATTACTCTTGCGCGATTTTTTAAAACTGGGAAGGGTGAATATGGTGAAGGCGATCGCTTTTTGGGTATTACGGTTCCAGAGCAAAGAAAAATCGCCAAAAGGTATACCCACCTTAGCCTTGAAGATTTAGAACAGCTATTACAAACCGACATTCATGAATATCGACTTACAGCTTTGTTAATCCTTACCTATCAATTTCCCAAGGCTGATGCAACTGGTCGAACAGAAATTTTTAACTTCTATCTCAATCACACTCAATGGATTAACAATTGGGACTTAGTAGATGTAGCCTGTCGCCAAATTCTAGGTGTGCATTTACTACACCAAGACCGCATGATTCTCTACAAACTAGCCCGCTCGCTCAACCTTTGGGAACAGAGAATCGCCATTGTATCCACCCTAGAATTTATCAAACACGAACAATTTACGGATACCCTTGAGATTGCCATCATTCTTTTACAGCATTCCCATGATCTCATCCATAAAGCCGTCGGTTGGATGTTGCGGGAGGTGGGCAAACAGGAGCGTCAAGTTTTAGTGGATTTCCTAGATGCCCATTATCAACAAATGCCGCGTACGATGCTGCGCTATGCGATCGAGCATTTTGATGAGTCCAGACGAAAAGCCTATCTATCCAAATAATACCAAGGTAAGAAATGGTGTAGCCATTTCTTACCTTGAAAACCTAGCGATCGCTACCATTACGAACATCTTGACAATATTGCTGGATCGCGTTGGTAATCGTGCTTTGCAGATCCGCATACTTACGGGCAAAGGGAGGTTGCCAATCGGACAAGCCCAAAACATCGTGGGTAACAAGAATTTGACCATCGCAGGCAGTTCCCGCCCCAATACCAATCGTTGGTACGGAAATTAGACCTGTAATTTGGGCAGCTAATTCTGAAGGAATATTTTCTAATATCAGGGCAAAAATACCTGCCTCAACCAATGCCTTTGCCTGAAACAGAATTTCTTCAGCAGCAGCAGGAGTGCCACCTTGAACCCGATAACCCATTCGATGGACAGATTGGGGCGTTAGTCCTAAATGTCCCATCACAGGCATTCCCGCCTGTACCAATTTGCGGATGGTCTCCACCATCTCTGGATACCCCCCCTCTAGCTTGATGCCCTTGGCATCCGTCTCTTTAAAAATTCGTCCCGCCGATCGCATGGCTTCTTCGATACTGACTTGATAGCTGAGAAATGGCAAATCGACAACGAGCAAAGCGTTGCTAATCCCCCTGCCAACTGCTTGGGCATGGTGGATCATGTGATCGAGGGTAATGGGCAATGTGTTTTTGTAGCCTAGCGCAACCATTGCCATGGAATCCCCCACCAAAATCATATCTACGCCTGCTTTGTCCAGTAGTTGAGCGATCGCGTAGTCACTTGCCGTCAGCGCTGCGATGGGCTTCTGCTGCTGTTTCCATTTTTGCAATTGGGCGATCGTTATGGGCATCGGGGCGTTCCTCGTAAGTTAAAGCTTCGTGGCTTATCAAAAAATTAATAGGGCTAACATCTAATGTAAACTTTTTAAAGCAATTGAATAAGGTTAATTGAGTTCGGTACGAGAATCAAAAATTATGCAAGTTGGTCAAAAAGTTCGTGTTCGTGGTTTCAAGGATGGTAGTGGCAAAGCGATCGCCAGCAAAGTCGGCGAGATCGGAGTTATCAAAGAAGAAAAAATTATGGATGGCAGCAAATGGGGCTACATTGTCAAATTCTCTGACAGTAGTAAGTCTTGGTTTTTTGCGGATGAGCTAGAATCAGCCTAAAAGAATTAAGATGTCGCGCAACGCGCGACATCTTAATTATTAAGTAAGCCCTATGGCAGATATTAACCGTCAAGATATCATTCGGGGCATGATGGCAGAGGTTGATGGGCTAACCTATAGTATGGCTTCCGCAAGTCTTGAGGCAGTTATAACCTGTCTCTCCCAAGCCTTAGCCAATCATCAGTCAATTATGTTGAGTGATTTTGGTAGATTTTCTGTCCGCTATCGTCGCGCCCGCTCCGCCAGCCATCCACGCACCCATCAACCGATGACGATTCCCGAAGTCATTGTTCCCCACTTCACACCCAGTCCCCATCTTAAAAAGCTAGTGCATAAGCCCAATGAGCCTCATTCTGACATTTCTCGGTAAAGGTGGTGTTGGCAAAACGACAGCGGCGATCGCCATTGCTCGTGCTTTTGCTAACCAAAACAAACAGGTTCTATATGTTGGACAACAGGCTGGTGATGATCTCAGCATGAGACTTAACACCGAGCTAAGTATTGAGCCCCAACTGATTGCGCCAAATTTTACAGCCGTACATTTACAGTCAACGGTTTTACTAGAAAAGTATTGGGACAAGATGAAAGGGCTGGAAACGCAATACCTGCGCACTCCCTTTTTTAAAGAGGTATATGGTCAAGAGCTGGGGATTTTGCCAGGAATGGATTCAGCGCTGGGGTTAAGTTTTTTACGTGAGCGCGATGCTGAAGGTAAGTATGACGTAATTATCTACGATGGCACTGGCGATCTAGAGACCTTACGGATGTTAGGAATGCCAGAAATTCTAGGCTGGTATCTGAGGCGCTTTAAACAGGTATTAACAGGATCGGCGATCGGACAAGCAATATCGCCTTTTGTCGAGCCAATTTTAAGAAGTATTCTCCAAGTTTCTAGCAGTGATGATATTTCGCAACAGGCTGGGGAAATGTCATCGGTATTAACACGCGGTCAAAAAGCGGTGAACGATCCTAGCCGCGTAGCCGCCTATCTAGTTACGACTGGTGATCCCTATGCGATCGCCACTGCCAAATATCTATGGGGTAGTGCCCAACAGGTGGGCTTAACCGTTGGTGGTGTTCTTTCTAGGGCTCCCATTAGTGACGAAATTTTTGAACCCCTTGGAGTATTGTCAATTCCCGATCAGGTGACTGAGTTAAGCATTCCCGATCACCTTGCCAATCTCGCCCCCAAACCCATTGAAATAAATCCCGTAACAAAGCAAGTCAAGCTATTTTTGCCCACATTCAATAAAAAACAAGTCAAACTAATCCAGTTAGGTCCCGAAGTCACCATCGAAGCTGGCGATCAACGCCGTAATATTTTCTTGCCCAATGAATTAGCAGGCAAGCAAGCCACAGGCGCAAAATTTCAAGATTCTTATTTAATTATTTCATTCGGTTAAAAATTGAATTGTTAATATGGTAAGTAGTTCAGCATAATTAAAAACTAAAACCAGAGAGAGTAACGACCGCTATGCGGTCGTTACTCTCTTCTAGGTTTTAAGTTTACCTTAGCTACTTAATTAGTTAAGTAATTACAGAGTTTTGATCAAAGATGACTACTAAAACTATATGGAATTGGGGATAGAAATAAGCTTATATGCAACTTAGCCCTCGCTTTAAATTATTATCGCAGCCACTCGATCGCTATGCCGTTGGCTTAGTTGTGTTACTGAGCATCGCGATCGCCATATTATTATGGGTAGGCGATCGCACCGCCCCTCAGGTGAAAGAATTTAGTTGGCAGGGTCAGCGCATTGATTCCACTAATATATCGTTTGCACTGACCTTCAATCGTCCAATGGATCGCGATAGTGTCGAAAAGAATCTTAAATTCGAGCCACCCCTCACAGGCAAAATCAGTTGGTCGTCACGGCGGATGTCCTATACTCCCATAGCCCCAGCCACCTATGGTAAATCCTATCAAGTCAAACTAGAAAATGCCTACGATCGCTTTGCAAGTGAATCGGGACAGAAAAAAGCGATCGAGCCCTTTACAGGGAGTTTCACAACTCCAAACCCATATTTTGCCTACATTGGTTCGCAGGGTGAAGACAAAGGTAGACTTATAATTTACAATACCTTACAGAAGGAGAAGCGGGTTTTAACGCCTGCCAATCTAACGGTATTAGATTTTCGCGTTTATCCCGATCGCCAAAAAATTCTATTTGGAGCGATCGATGGGGTGGGAAAAAACTTACTCGATCAAAAACTTTATGTGGTAACGACAGGAATCGATCGCGAAGATCACCTGACTTCTAATCAACCCACAATCAAACCCATTCTTGGTAGTGATGATTATCAAAACTTCAAATTCGATCTCTCGCCCGATGGCAAGAACATTTTGGTACAGCGTCTCAGCCGTCAACAGGTCGGGCGCTACGGACTCTGGCTCATCCAAGAGGACAAACCCGCCAGATCCCTTGAAAATCAACCAGGGGGCGATTTTATGTTCACGCCCGATAGCGCGTCGGTGGCGATCGCTCAAGGTGAAGGAGTTGCGATTTTGCCCCTTGAGCCGCAAGCCCCGCCGTTGGACTTTCTTCCAAGGTTCGGCACAGTCCTAAGTTTTGGGAGAAGTGGTACGCAGGCAGCCACGGTCAAATTTAATAAAGACTACACGCGATCGCTATATTTAGTAAATAACCAAGGATTACAAAAGGAACTCACCAAAATTAGTGGGTCAATTCTTGGCGCTCAATTTGATCCGCAAGAAAAAACGATCTATTGTTTACTTACCGATGTCGAGCAGGATCCCGCTAAAAATATCTTCCGCGAAAAGCCCTACCTTGCCGCGATCAATCTGGAATCCGCTCAGTTAAAAAGGCTTTTAGAACTTCCATCCCAAAGAGAAATTCAATTCAGTATTGCCCCCGATGGAGAATCAATTCTCTTAAATTCCGCAATTCCCAGCAGCGAGCCAACTAATTCTCAAAATAATGCCGATGATTCGGCTCAAGCTACCAGAAATCCCCGTACTCCCAAGGCTCCAACGCAGCTAATCATATTACCTCTTAACTCTTCCAGCACGGCTTCAGCACAACCCGAAGTTCTTTCCATGTTCGGTACATTTCCGCGATGGCTTCCCTAATATCGATGCACTCTGGGAATAGACGCTCTGGCGATATAGCCATGAATCCGCCAACAGTGGTCGTCACAGGTATTGGCATGATTACGGCGATCGGTCATAACCGTGAAAGTACTTGGGAACAATTACTGCAAGGTATTTCAGGAATTCAACCCGATCGCCAATTCCAAATCCCAGTTGCCAAAATCGCGCAGTTAGAAACTGATCGCCATGCATCCCGATCTCAAAACCTCCTAGAAAAAGCTGTCTTAGAGGCGATCGCTGATGCCGATTTGTCTATACCCTTACCTAACTGCGGTTTGGTAATTGGTTCTAGTCGTAGTAATCAGCGGGAATTAGAATTACTGCTAAATGCGCCCCAACAACTTCGCAGTGAGAATCAATGGTGGGCTTGCCAGCCCGCCAATCTCTCCGCCCAAATCGCCCAGTTATTGCAGACCCATGCCCCAGTCTTGGCACCTATGGCAGCCTGTGCCACAGCAAACTGGGCGATCGCTCAGGCTTGTGAATTAATTCGTTCTGGTCAATGCGATCTGGCGATCGCAGGGGCAACGGATGCCGCAATTACCCCCTTAACGATCGCGGGATTTCAAAAAATCAATGTATTAACTAATTCAGGCGTAAATCCCTTCAGTCAAGAACGTGATGGTTTTGCCCTAGGTGAAGGAGCCGCCGTAATGGTGATGGAGTCCCTAGAATCCGCAAAGCGGCGCGGCGCAAATATTTATGGTCGAGTGTTGGGCTGGGGCATTACCAATGATGCCTATCATGCCACCAGCCCCCATCCTGACAATCAGATGGCGATGCGGGCGATCGAGGATTGCCTAAGGCGATCTCGTATCTCCGCCACCGACGTGGGTTACATTAATCTGCATGGTACTGCCACCCCTATTAATGATGCCCGTGAAGCAGAATTAGTCCAAAAGATTTTTCCTGATTGCAAAGTTAGTGCGACGAAAGGGGCGACGGGTCATGCTCTGGGGGCAACAGGGGCGATCGAAGCCGCATTTTGTTTGTTAGCCTTGCGCGATCGCCTTTTACCACCCTGCGTAGGTATGAAAACGCCAGCCTTTAACCTCAACTTTGTCCGACAGGTCGAACAAGCGCCCCATCTGCCATATGCCCTCAATTTCAGTTTTGGGTTTGGCGGACAAAATGCGATCGTAGCCTTTGGTCAACCATCCCATGACTAAATAATACCAAGTTAAGAAATGGCTACGCCATTTCTTAACTTGATATAAAAGCTGTAGCGCACGCGCAGCGTACGCTACAGCTTTTGGGTTTTATATTTAATTGCGCCTAGATACTTAGGAGTCCAAATTCATGTACGATTCTATTCTGTTCTATTCTGCAAAATATGCAGAGCAATCACCTATTGCATCTATTTTCTGACTGAGATACTCGTGCCAAAAACGTTGCAGCTAATGTGGGCCTTATCTGGACTGTTGCTAACAATTGCTAGCACCTTTATTCGCCCATCCATGCTTTTGCCATCCCTCACCAATCAAGGAAATAATGTAGCGATCGAATCGATCAGCGTCACCATGCAGATCGGCGCAGTTCTCTTGACAGGTTGTCTGGGCGGACGCTCAGCAGCGCTCCTATCGCAAACCACCTACATTATCTTGGGTTTGAGCGGTTTTGGCGTATTTTACCAAGGCGGCGGCTTAAGCTATCTCAAATCTCCAGCTTTTGGATATCTGTTAGGATTTGTCGCGGGTGGATGGCTCTGTGGGTTTCTCGCTTTTTTAAGACCACCGAGCTTAGCTCGCATGGCTATAAGCTGCTTTGGCGGGCTATTAGCAATTCATCTGGTGGGAATCTTCTATTTAGTTGCTATCCAAATACCTAATTTTAGTGCCATTCAAACTTCATTCTGGCAATATTCCGTCCAAGTTTTATCAGGACAGTTTTTAGTTGTATGTGCCACTATCGTGATCGCTACTATTTCACGGAAGTTATTATTTTACTAATTTTATACCAAATCACAAAATGGCTACGCCATTTTGTGATTTTAAAACCCTTACTGGGTTTGGTTTTTAATTCCCAAAAGTGTAGCCACACTTTTGGGAATTGGTATAAGTAGCTAGGCGCGATTAAATATAAAACCCCAAAACCTGCGGCGCAGCGTGCGCCGCGGGTTTTGGAGTTTTATCCCAAAGCTGAAAATGGCTACGCCATTTTCAGCTTTGAAAACCCTTACTGGGTTTGTTTTTTAATTCACAAAAGTGTTGTTACACTTTCGTGAATTGATATTAGAGTGTTGATTCCAGCAGATAGCTCAAAAAAGCGGAGGAAAGGGGAACGGAAATATTATCAGTTCCCCCTGGAGAGAAGGCTTCGAGAATGGCGGCGATCGCCGCTACAGGAATGACAACCCCAAGATCGCGGAAGCGAAAACCATTAGCTAGCACCAAAATAATCACCATCACGATCGCGCTAGTGACAAACATAGCAAAGGAGCCTTCCAGACTGCGCTTATTGCCCATATGGACAAAAGTATGTTTGCCAAAGCGTTTACCGATGAGTGCTGCCATGCCATCGCCCCAAGACATCACCATCACACCGATTACCGCATATTCAGGAAATCTATCCCACAGTAGCGCTACTAAAATCGTAATACTGAGAGCATAATAAAATATCCCGTAGGTTTTGCGTCCCACATCGTTGAGCATGGGCAAAACACTTATGTAGTGAGAGGCTAGGGCGATCGCGCTAAAGGTCACTCCCGCACTCACACATAACCATGTGGGAAAATGCAGCCACCAAGCGATCAGTAAGACGTTACCCGTGCCAATATGGACAACTTTGCGAACTAACTCTGGATCTTGTTTGAAACGGTGCAAGATATTTGAAGTCAGAAATACTAAGCCGAGCCAGACCAATACCGCACTAATTTGCATCGATAGAGTAGCTATGGGCGAGATTTCGCTAGTTGCGATCATAGGGCAGGCTACTTATTATAAATTATAAAAATTAAAATATTTATATATCAATCCTAAACCATTTGTTGTTCTCGAATTTTTAGGAATTGTGCTTGAATTATTAGCCAAAATATTACCGTTCGCGCCACGATGTCACCATCCGCATATAGAATCAAGGCTTTTGAGCGCATGAGGTAACGATATTTTTAATCCCAGATGGCATGGACTTTTGCTGGTTCATCTCTGCATCGAACTTTCTGAATTCACCATAGGTATAGGCTTTTTGAATTTCTGTAATGGAACAGGTACAAAAACTTTCAGCCGCCTTAATATCTAACTTTTTTTTAGCACTACCGACACAACCCTCAGTAAAGGCTTTAATATCCCTTTCAGGATAAACATGACTCGACTCTTGCTGGAGGTAAGAGCTCGCTCGCCCAAACAATCCAAGCAGAAATAATATTAAACTCGCCACAATCACCCATCGACTCAGGATTGCCTGACGATAAGGAATCCGTCCGCCTTTAATCCAGTAGTAAATAGTACCAATAACTAGCATCAGGATGAGCGGAGTTACTAAAGTCCCAACTAGGTAGCCAATTTGATAAGGAGTCATATCTAAATAAGTACAATTAAGTGCAACAGTTAAATAAACTAAATTAAATAAACTAAATTAACTATAGCAACACATAAACCGCTAAAGATGAGTGGCGGCGCGAAGCGCCGCCACTCATCTTTAGCGGTTTATGTCCTAAGAAAACCTTACGTTACTACAAATAAACAGTACAGACTTTTAAACTAAAAAGATGAGTGGCGATGCTTTGCATCGCCACTCATCTTTTTTGAGCTATTTAATTGGGCAATTTTACCAACGTAGCAGGTTAAACTGCTCCATATCAACCGTATCGCGGCTGCGATAAATTGATAAAACGATCGCTAGTCCCACGGCAGCTTCAGCAGCAGCGATCGAAATAACGAAGATCGTAAAGACTTGACCCCGAATACTTGCAGAATCGAGAAAGTTAGAGAAAGCCATCAAATTAAGATTGACAGCATTTAACATCAACTCCACCGACATTAATACGCGCACGGCATTACGACTGGTAATTAATCCATAGATGCCAATACAAAACAAAGCGGCAGCAATAATCAAAAAGGGTTCTAAAGACATATCTGTTTACTATTAATTTCAATTACTAATAAGTAAGTGGGCTTAATTAAATGTAAAACCCTAAAACCTGCGGTGCAAGCTGCGCGTGCGCCGCAGGTTTTAGATCTGGATTTTAATTATGCTGAGTTACTTAGAGCGTGACCATTACCATCGGTAGCGATCGATCTATTTAGAAGCGACAAGTTGCTCTTTAGGCTTTTCCAGTAACTCAAGGGATTCTTCATCAACTTGACCCACTTTTACCACATCGGGGACGAGCTCGCGACGAGCCAAAACGATCGCCCCAATTAATGCGACTAATAGCAAGATCGAGGCTAATTCAAAGGGAAGCAGATAATCGCTAAAGAAATGCTGACCAATGACAACCATTGTTGAAGGCAGTTTGGCAATACTAGGAGCGATCGCCCAATTTGTCGAAGTTACCGTCACTCCCAATAGTGCAAATAGCCCCAAACAAACAACCCCTGTAACCACGCTACGTAAAGCGCCGTACTTAACATCTTGGTAATCTTGACGCTTATTAACCAGCATGATCGCAAAAAGGATCAAGATATTTACCGCACCAACATAGATCAAAACTTGAGCCGCAGCGACAAAATCAGCATTCAGGAGTAGATACAACCCCGCCACACTAATAAAACATGCACCGAGCAAAAAGGCTGCATAGACTATGTTTTGTAACAGAACTACGCCCATTGCTGAAGCTATTAGCATTCCTGTTAAGACAACTAGGGATACGGTTTGCGAACCATCACCTAGACCGATATTACTCATTAAAATCTCCTTCAATAGTCTTACCTAGAGTCAAGATAAACGCTGCTTAGTCCCATTTACCTTGATGTTGTACCTTATGTACCTTGATATTTTGCTGTGATTTTTATTTATTCTCAGCAGTAGCTTCGGCAATTTCTTCAGGACGTAGCCCCGCACGCTTAGCCGTATAAGGAACCTCATGTCCTTCCATCACACCCTTGGGCAAGTAAGCCAACTCACGAATTGGCGTTACTAAAGGATCCTCAGTAACTTTGGTTGGCATCCGTCCGAGAGCAACATTATCAAAGTTCAACTCATGGCGATCGAAGGTGGATAGGTCGTACTCCTCGGTCATGGATAGCGCATTAGTAGGACAGTACTCAACACAGTTACCGCAAAAAATACAGACCCCAAAGTCGATACTATAACTCTTGAGTTCCTTTTTCTTCATTTCTGTGTTGAATTTCCAATCAACTACAGGCAAGTTAATCGGACATACACGTACGCAGACTTCGCAGGAAATACACTTATCAAACTCAAAGTGAATACGTCCGCGAAAGCGCTCCGAGGGAATCAACTTTTCGTAAGGATATTGCACCGTAATCGGGCGGCGACGCATGTGGTCAAATGTTACCGACATCCCCTGTCCAATATACTTCGCTGCTTGAACGGCATCTTTGGTATATTCGCCAACTTTATTAAGAAATTTCAGCATAGTGTTAGTTTGTTTTTGTTGAAATAGTTGTTTGGGTTAGGCTAAAAGCTAATGACTACCCACCAAATGCAAAAGGAAAAGCTAACTTGAGTGCAGCGGTAATTAGTAAATTTGCCAGTCCAATGGGCAACAAGAACTTCCAACCCAAATCTAGTAATTGGTCGATCCGTACACGGGGAACTGTCCAACGCAAGAGAATTGCAAAGAAAATAAAGGCGTAGGTCTTAACTAGGGTTGCTGTTAGTCCGATAAAGGCGGCGATAACTTGCCACCAAGCGGTATTTGCCTCGATCCCTAGAGCATCACTAATTTTGTCAATAGGAAATGGTAATTCCCAACCACCCAGATAAAGGATGGAAGCCAGCAAACCAGCTAGTAACAAGTTGGCATAGGAACCGCCATAAAAGAAAGCAAATCTAATACCTGAATATTCAGTTTGGTAACCTGCAACTAGTTCTTCTTCAGCTTCTGGTAAGTCAAAGGGCAAACGTTCGCATTCAGCTAGCGCGGCGATGATGAAGATGACAAAGCCGATCGGTTGCCGCCAAATATTCCATGAGAGAATCCCATATTCCGCTTGCTGATTGACGATATCAATAGTGCTTAAGCCGTTAGTCATCAGAGCGATCGCTAATACCGCCAGAGCCAGAGGAATTTCGTAGCTAATTGACTGTGCGGCAGCCCGTAAACCACCAAGGAGCGAGTATTTGTTGTTAGAGGAATACCCTGCCATCAGCAAACCAATGGGAGCAACGCTAGAAATCGCAATGATAAAAAATACGCCAGTACCAATGTCAGAAATAATGAGGTTCTGACCAAAGGGGATCACTAAATAACACAAAAAGACGGATGTAAATACCAAGGCGGGACCGATCGTGTAGAGCAAAGGATCGGCTTTAGCAGGAATCGTACCTTGCTTAATTAAAAGTTTGCCTACGTCAGCAAGAGGGATCAAGAGACCAAAAGGGCCAGCAAATTCAGGACCAATTCTTTGTTGGGCAGCAGCAGAGACTTTTCGCTCTAGCCAAGTACAAACTAATGCACCTACGGTTACGCCCAAAACCATTACTGCCATCGGCAATAACATCCAGATGACTTTAGCGACATCGGCGGGTAGACCGAGCCCTGTCAGGATTTCAATTAAAGATCTTTGTAAATCAATTCCACCGTACATTAGCGATCTACCTCACCCATAATAATGTCCACACTTCCAAGGATTGCCATAATGTCGGCGAGTTTCATGCCGCGCACTAGTTCGGGCAAGATTTGTAAATTAATAAATCCAGGTGGACGAATCTTAAAACGCCAAGGAAAGACACTATCTTCACCAATAATATAGACACCCAGTTCGCCTTTTGGAGCTTCAACACGAACGTAATGCTCACCTGCCGCCACCTTAAATGTAGGCGATGGTTTTTTACTAATGAACTGATAGTCCATGGAATTCCATTCGCTCTTAGGACCCGCAAGTACTCTTTGGGCTTCGAGGTTTTCGTAGGAACCGCCAGGAATTTGCTTCAGGCATTGCAAAATCATTTTTGTAGATTCGCGCATTTCGCGGACACGGACGATGTAACGGGCAAGACAGTCACCACTGGTTTCCCATTGCACGTTCCAATCGAGTTCGTCGTAGAGTTCGTAGTGATCGACTTTACGTAGATCGAGTTTTACGCCCGAACCACGCAACATTGGTCCCGATAAGCCCCAATTAATTGCTTCGTCGCGAGTAATCGTACCTAAACCTTCAACCCGCTTCCGAAAAATGGGGTTATTGGTAATTAATTTTTCGTATTCGTCAATCACTGGGGTGAAGTAATTGCAAAAGTCTTCGCATTTCTCGATCCAGCCATAGGGCAAGTCTGCGGCTACTCCCCCAATGCGAAAATAGTTATGCATCATCCGCATTCCTGTTGCTGCCTCAAACAGGTCATAGATCATTTCCCGTTCGCGGAATACGTAGAAAAATGGGGTTTGAGCGCCGATATCAGCAACGAATGTGCCGAGCCACAGTAGGTGAGAGGCGATGCGGCTCAGTTCTAGCATGATCATGCGAATGTAGCTGGCTCGTCTCGGCACTGGTACGTTGGCTAGCTTTTCGGGAGCATTGACGGTGATTGCCTCGGTGAACATGGTTGCGAGATAATCCCATCGGGTCACGTAGGGCAAATATTGGATAATCGTGCGATTTTCGGCGATTTTTTCCATTGAGCGATGCAAGTAACCTAAAACAGGCTCACAATCGACTACATTTTCGCCATCTAGCGTGACGATAAGTCTGAGAACGCCGTGCATGGATGGGTGGTGAGGTCCCATATTTATGACCATGCGTTCGGCTTTGGTTTCAATCATCACCATGATTTGCGATCGCCTCTTTACTCTGTAAACTGTTGCTTTGGCTAGGGTTGCTAGTTGTTGCTAGTTATTTAGGATTAGCTGAGGTAAACCCAACAAACCCTAAACGTTTGTTATTTTAAGTCACTGGTTGGGCTATTGCTTTAGCAAATGACTCTATTAATTATGTGAATTAAGTAGATATACCTTGATGCTTCTCAGTATATCGCCATGTTGAGGCTTGAATTTGTGACAAAAACTAGCAAATCGGTAATTTTGGCAATATATTATTTTATCGTAATCATAGACTTAAATCTGGTATTAAACCACTAATCATTGATTAATTACTATAATAATGCCCATAAGCTTATCGTCTATGCGATCGCTGATTAACGTCAGTTCGGGTTAAGCTGGCAAGTTTTAAAAGCCCAAAAGTAAAAGCCTTGCGTAGCAAGGCTTTTACTTTTGGGCTTTAAGAAAGGTTTTGCTACGCAAAACCTTTCTCAAAGCCCGTTTCAAGTTATCCCAAACTCACGTTGATTAGGTAAAGAAATTCGCTCATCTGGGGAAATAGGTGAAGTTAACTAAACGGCTCAACTGCGATCCTTATGGTTAATAGATGAAATTTTTAGGTAAAATCGATCTTCACCAGATTCCCTATATGAGCGAAGAAATTATGTGAGACTGGGCGATCGCCTATCTGATGATTTTTTATAGAGGGTTTCCTTAAAATAGATCTAAAGACGCTTTGCGGAGTAAAGATGATGACCGCTTATACAATCAATCTCGATCCGATTGTGAAACTGACTAGAGAGCAGTTTTACGAACTATGTGCGGCAAACCCCGAACTTAAACTAGAGCGCAATGCGAATGGAGAACTTGTAATTATGTCCCCCACTGGCGGCGAAACTAGCTCTTGGAATTCCGATATTAATCTCGAGTAATTGCTCAACACATAGAGAATAAGGATTTGAGAGGATTTAAAGCAATAAGAATGGACTCAAAAGCGGAAAATCCTTGTCTTTTGCCAGTATTGACAATGGAACGAACATCTGCAAATAAGTCACGTCCCCAATCAGAGCGAAACCCGTTCGTAACTTTTCTAAAAATTACACTCCAACGCAAAGCCTGTTCGCTAGAGTTATTGGTTGGCGGAATCGTGGGGTCATCCAAAACAGGAATAGGTTTTCTCGTAACTTTAGATATCGCTTTTTAGCCT
>NZ_ALWB01000112.1 GCF_000332215.1 Pseudanabaena biceps PCC 7429 | reverse complement strand
ATACCAATTCACGAGGTAGTCCTAAACAGGAAAGGATTTAAACAGGTAAGGATGGGCGGCGCGAAGCGCCGCCCATCCTTACCTGTTTAGCACTACCATTCACGAAAGTGTGACAACACTTTTGTGAATTGAAAACCAAAACCAGTAAGGGCTTTCAAGTTAAGAAATGGCGTAGCCATTTCTTAACTTGGTATTACTACGATTGACCGTGGTCTGGAAGTAAATCTTCCGCGTTGCGGAGCGTTGGGAATTTATAACTAATTAACCCAATTACGACCATTAACAGTGAGGCGATCGTCACCAATAGGGCAATTCCTGAACCTTTACCTATGCCAATAATGGGCGTAAATATTGTGGCTATAAAGCTTTCAGAATTCATGGCGGGCTCAAAAATGCGATCGGCTAACACTCCCGCAATTAGACTCGCAAATGCGCCAACTACCAATCCCAGTGCATGGGCTGATGCTAGCACTCGTCCTTGCACCTCAGGCTGCACTTTGGCATACCAGATGGCATAACTGGAACTATAGGTTAGGGGAATACTAAAGGCGGCGAAGAAATGCGCTCCAATCCAAATCCAAGGCGTTTGTCCCAGACCGAGGACGCAACTGCCGATGCCCACGCCGATAAATCCGATGATCATCCCCCGAATTTGGCGTTTAAAGCCCCCAAAAACGCTCAAGGTCGCCCCTCCCACAACACCGCCTATACCTGCCGCAGTCACAACCATGCTCAATATCTGAGTACTTCCATTAGTACGAGCGAGGATCATGGGTTGATATAGAGTTTCTACCATGTGGTAGGTAAACAGAAACAGGCAAAAAGTAACGGTCATTGCCAATAGACTCGGTCTGGCGAGAATGTAGTTAATCCCCCAAAACAATTGCTGTCCGATCGTTTTGCGATTGATTTCAACAGTTTCTTGGCTTGCTAGTTGGGGAATGCGCACCATGAGCACCGTTACAATGCCGATTAAAAAAGTTGTGAGGTCGATCGCAATGATGCCAATCAAGCCGATCGCGGGATAGAGTCCACCGACAAGCGCGGGCGCGATAATTGCCGAACTGTAGTTGATCAGCGTTCTCATGCTACTCACGCGGGCGTAGTGCTGCTGAGGAACGATGGATGAAATCGATGCGGAAAAAGCTAGCCCTTGCATCTGTCCGCAGCAGCCATAGATGACTGCTAAGGAATATAGATGCCAGAGATGGAGGTTTTGCGTTGCGTAAAGCAATCCAATTAGAACCGTACATAGAGCGACCCCCACATCGCTAAAAATCATCAGATATTGACGATTGAAGCGATCGATAATTAGCCCAGCGAATAGAGCGATCGCTATTTGGGGGAGCAGAAAAAAGAAACTGAGGAGCGCGATCGCTGTGGTTTGCTGAGTCATTTGCCAAATCCAGATGGTGAGTGCAAATTGGGTCATCTCTGTCCCAATCGCCGAAGCCATCTGCCCGCTCCAAAGAATTGTAAAAATACGCACGACAAAAATCTTTAAACATCTTCAAAAATAATGTTCCATCATGGCATATTTATTGATAAAGATTACTAATAAATAAAATTGAATACTCCATGATATCTTTGTGTATATCGCTTGTTTCTCGGAGATTGATATGTTAATGTCAATATATTCTCTTGAGAATAATATGCAAGAAGCTTGTAAACCTTTGAAAAATTTATGAAGATCGTGCAATCGGTTGGTATTCGTTCGCTGGCAGTCAGCTTTCCCCACACAATTCGCACCAATCAATATTGGCAACAAAAATTCCCTGAATTGTTTCAGGTTAACCCAAGGCAAAGGCGAGTGAAACTGTCTGAAGCCCCTGAATCTAAGGAGTCTAGCGCCACTGCCAACGGAATCGATCTCTGGTTGCAAGAACTTACGACCTATCTAGCCGATCCATTTCGAGGCAGTGTCAATCGGCATGTGGTATCAGAAGGTGAATCCTCCCTATTGCTTGAATGTCAAGCAGCTCAAGATGCCATTAGGGCGGCGAATCTATCGCCCGATCAGATCGATTTAGCCCTCGTTTCTTCGCTCTTTCCCGATACGGTGGGAACTGGGCTAGCGACTCAACTGGCGGAGCGCCTAGGACTGACTTGTCCAGCTTGGAATCTAGAATCGACCTGCGCTAGTGCCCTAATTGCGCTCCATACCGCTCAAGCTTTCTTGCAAACTGGAACCTATCGTCATATTTTGATTGTGGCTTCCCATCTGGGCTCTCAAGCGGTGAATGAAGCTGATACTCTTTCCCTGTCGATGGGGGATGGGGCTGGAGCGATGGTTGTGAGTAGCGATCGCCCAAATCGTGGACTCATGAGTACGAAAATCGTACCGACAACAGCAACGATCGGAGCCTACATCCATGGGTTAGCGATCGATGCCCAAGGGAATCCACGCTTCCAAACTAGCACAGGTGACAATGCCAGTAGTCTCGGAGAAACAGCCGTGGATCGGGTGCGTCAATGTTGTTTAACCGCTATCAAAGAAGCAGGTGTTAGTCTCGACCAAATCCATTGTTTTGCCTTTAATACACCCACAGCTTGGTATGCGAGCGTATGCGCTAAAGCATTGGGAATCGATCCTGCGAAGGTAATCGACCTATATCCACTCTATGCCAATCTTGGTCCTGTATTTCCCATTGCCAATCTCTATCATGCGACAATGAAGGGGAAAATTCGTGACAACGATTTGGTGTTGGTATATGCCAACGGTGCTGCTGCGACTGCTGCCGCGATTGTAATGCGCTGGGGGGACGTGGGCTTAGGGTCTAGGATTCCCCCAGCCTTGAATCTATCCCAAGATAAATCGCAAGATAAATTGCAAGAAATTGCGCAGTTAGAAAATCCAATTCCTTTAGAAAAACAGATAGAGAGACAGATAGAAAAACAGATAGAGAACCAAATTCTCCCTCTTTCTATTGAGCAGCCTGTAGCTTTGTTTGCAGAAACTCCGATCAAGCAGCAACTGGAGATGGCTGATTTTGACGATCGCTATAGGATCTTGGTTTCTTATCTACGGGATTGGCTAACAAATTCACAACAAATTGCCCCCAGTAATATCAGCGATCGCGATTGTTTGGCGACTTTACTGGATTCTTTAATGGCGATCGTTTTCCGCCATCGTATTGAAACCGATTTACAAATCCGCGTACCGATGGAGAATTTTTTTGGCGAAAATACGATCCAGCATCTGGCGGAATTTTTGCTAGCTCGGCTAGCAGTTGCCAAGATTATTAACCATAATGCGCTCGAAAATGTGTTTGAAAATGCGATCGGCAATGTGCTTGAAAATGCGATCGCGGGAAACTCTCACAGTCAGCTAGATCGAGAAATTATCAGCTTGTAGAGCGTTCTTATACATACCATTATTCTTCTCATTATTGCTACCAAATTGCTACCAATCTCATTATTTTTACCTAGGCAGAAATAATGAACGAACGTTTATCCAGCTAATCCAGAGCTAATCCAGAGCTAATCCAGAGCTAATCTATGAATCTGTATTCACTTTTAAACTCACTCTCTAATATCGGTATTAAATTATCGGCTGAAGGCGAATCTCTGCTAGTTGATGCACCGCAGGGAGTCTTAACTGCCGAACTGCGCGACTCCATAATTAAGCGCAAGAGCGAGATTTTGGCATTGCTGCACCAGCATCAGACTAGTCCTAAGGAAAACGATTTGCCCGCGATCGTCCCCGATCCCGAATCGCGTTATGAGCCATTCCCTCTGACTGATATGCAGCACGCTTTTTGGATTGGACGCAGTGGCGTACTGACATTGGGCAATGTTTCCAATCATGGATACTATGAAATAGAAGGAAGTCATCTCGATCTCGAACGCTTAAATCTCGCCCTACAGCAATCGATTTCGCGCCATGATATGTTGCGAGCCATCGTGCGTCCCGATGGACAACAGCAAATCCTGAAGGAAGTTCCTCCCTATCACCTTGCGGTGGTAGATTTGCGCGGACAAACACCGACAGCGATCGCTGATCGTCTTGCGGCTATCAGAGAAGAGATGTCCCATCAAGTGTTACCCGCCGATCGCTATCCTTTGTTTGATTTTCGCGTGACCTATTTAGATGGCGATCGCACCCGTTTGCATATCAGTTACGATCTGCTTGTATTTGATGCTTGGAGCCTATTCCGTCTATTTGAGGAATGGTTTCAACTCTATCAATGTCCCGAGGCGGTTTTGCCACCGTTAGAGCTTTCCTTTCGGGACTACGTCCTCGCCGAACAGTCCTTACCGCAAACCAAGCTTTATCAGCGATCAGAGGAATATTGGCTCAAACGCCTTAAAAATTTGCCCCCCGCGCCAGAATTGCCCCTCGCCAAAAATCCGCAAGAACTAAAACAGCATCGCTGTAAACGCTATCACGCCCAAATGGAACGAGATGACTGGCAAAGGCTCCAACAAAAAGCCAAAAATATTGGTTTAACATCTTCGGGGCTATTACTTGCCGCCTTTGCCGAAATCATCGCTCTCTGGAGTCAAAATCCGCAATTTACCTTAAATTTGGCGCTATTTAATCGCCTACCAATGCATCCCCATGTCAATCACCTATTGGGGGACTTTACCTCAGTAACCTTACTAGAGGTGGATAATTCTCGACAAGAAGCCTTTGGCGATCGCGCCCTTCGACTCCAAAAACAACTCTGGCAGGATCTCGAACATCGCTATTTTAGTGGGGTGAGGGTGACGCGAGAACTCACTCGCCAACAGGGTAACGTACCCAATGCGATGCCCGTAATTTTTACCAGTACCCTCGGATTTGCCGCTATGGGTCAGGAAACTTTAACCTTTAGCCATTTTGGTGAGTTAGTATATGGCATCAGCCAAGCTTCTCAAGCTTGGATGGATGTGCAGGTTTGGGAAGAGAAGGAAACTCTCACCTTTAACTGGGATGTGGTGGACGAACTGTTCCCAGATGGCGCGATCGCCGATATGTTTGCGACCTATTGTCATTTCCTCGAACGCCTAGCTAATTCTGAGGAGATCTGGAGTGAAACAAATCGGCAATTACTCACTTCTGATCAATTGTTCAATAGAAATATTGCCAATTTCACAGATGCCGATATTCCGAAGGTTTTATTGCAAGAACTATTTAAGGAGCGAGTAAGGGAATATCCCGATCTCCCTGCGGTAATTACTTCCCAAAAATCTATTTCCTATCAGGAATTAAGCGATCGCGCCCATCAGGTGGGTTATAAACTCAGACATTTAGGTGTAGTTCCCAACCAGTTAGTAGCGATCGTTATGGAAAAGGGATGGGAGCAGATCGTTGCGGTCATGGGAGTTTTATTATCAGGAGCCGCCTATGTGCCCATTGCCCCCGACCTGCCGCCAGAGCGATTGCAATATCTCTTGAAAAATAGCGAAGTACAAATTGTATTAACTCAATCTTGGTTAGATGACACCTTGATTTGGGATCACAGTATGAAGAGACTTTGTCTCGATCGCGAAGACTTTTATCAAGATTTTCATACAGATTTTCATGATGAGAATGAACTATCTCTCCCACCTCTGCAAAATCCTGACGATCTTGCCTATGTAATCTATACTTCTGGCTCCACGGGTTTGCCCAAAGGAGTAATGATCACCCACCGCAATGTCGCGAATGTGGTCGTTTACACGAACAAAAACTATCAAGTTACCCATCGCGATCGCATCCTTGCTTTAACGGCGCTTAATCACGATCTATCTGTTTATGACATTTTTGGGATGCTCAGTGCGGGGGGCGCGATCGTCTTGCCTGAGGCGCGATCTCTCAAGGATCCCCACCATTGGGCAGAACTAATCGAGACGCAGCAAGTGACATTGTGGAACTCGGTTCCAGCCATGATGGAAATGTTGGTGAATGCTGTCAGCGATCGCGAGGCATCCGCTACTTCTAATTTTACCTCTAATTTGCGTTTAGCCATATTAGGAGGGGATTGGTTTCCCGTCTCCCTACCCCATCGCATTAGGGCTGTAGTTCCCCATATCGATCTATTGAGTATTGGGGGACCAACCGAAACCACCATTTGGAATATTGGCTATCAAGTGAATGAAGTTTCTCCTGATTGGAAAAGTATTCCCTACGGTCAGCCGATGACCAACTCAAAATACTACATTTTGAATGAAGCCTTAGATGATTGTCCGACATGGGTAGCGGGTCAAATGTATTGCGCGGGAGTGCAGGTAGCCAAAGGTTATTGGCAAGACGAAACTAGAACTAAGGCTGCTTTTATCACTCACCCAAGAACGGGTGAGAGAATTTATCGTACTGGCGATCGCGGTCGCTATTTAAAGGATGGCACGATTGAATTTTTAGGTCGGGTCGATTTTCAAATTAAACTACGTGGTCAGCGTATGGAAGCAGGGGAAATTGAAGCTGCCTTAATGCAACATCCTAAGGTCAAAACCGCCATTATTAAAATCGTGGGAGAGGGACAACAGGCTCAGTTAGCGGCTTACATTATTCCCCAGATGGAAGATGCGACGAATGTAGCGCCAACGGTGGAGGAACTCAGTCAATTTTTAGGACATAAGTTGCCGAGTCCTATGATTCCTTCTATCTATTTGTTCCTTGACAAACTACCCCTATCGGCTAATGGGAAGGTTGATCGCCAAGCACTACCGACGCAGGTGTCCTTATTTCAAACCAGAGTGGCAGCCTACACCGCTCCGCAAAATACAATCGAACACGCGATCGTTTCCGTTTTGCAAGCGGAGTTAGAATTGGAAAAGGTTGGTGTCAATGACAATTTCTTCGATCTCGGCGCAAATTCACTGCTAATTACTAACGTTTATCGCAAACTAGGGCTCGCTTTGCCGCAGGAAATTCAATTGATTTCTCTGGTCGATCTCTTTAGCTATCCCACGGTGAAGGCTTTAGCGCAGCGATTGACCCAAGGGCAGACCACAAATGTTTTAGAGCAGCAGAAATCAGCGCAAAGATTGGATGCTGGCAAGAATCGGATTAAACAGCGATTGGATCGCTCTAAACAGACAAATGTTCTGTGATAAATGGCTACTTAATACCAATTCCCAAAATGGCGTTGCCATTTTGGGAATCTCAAAACCTTGAATGCGCATAAATCCTGCGATCGCGATTAATCGAGATTAATATTTTTACCAAATAAGCATTATGAATTCCCATCAAAATGGTTTAGAAATAGCAGTAATCGGTCTGGCGGGCAAGTTGCCAGGAAGCCCTACCATTGATGATTTCTGGAAAAATCTAGAAACAGGTGTAGAGCTAGTCACTCCCTTTAGTAAGTTTAGCAAATCCCAATCATCCCCGCAGGAAGCAGATGCTAAGGATATCCCTTTGTCCGCAAAGATACCTCGATTTGGATCGGTATTGCAGGATGTTGATCAATTTGATGCGGCTTTCTTTGGATTCAATCCTAGGGAAGCAGAAGCTATGGATCCCCAGCATCGACTTTTTCTGGAATGTGCTTGGGAAGCTCTCGAAAATGCAGGTTATCGGTCTGAAACTGAGTCTAGTCCCATTGGCGTATTTGCTGGCGTAGGCATGGGAACCTATCTGCTCTACAACCTGAGTCCCAATCCAAACTTTATTGAGTCGAGAGGATTCTTACAAACTTTAGTGGGAGTGGACAAAGACTACCTGCCTACCCGCGTTTCCTACAAGTTGAATCTCAAAGGTCCCAGCATGAGCGTGGGAACAGCCTGTTCAAGTTCTCTCGTCGCAGTCCATTTAGCCTGTCAAAGTTTGTTGAGTGGCGAATGTGATATGGCTCTGGCGGCGGGAGTTTCCGTAAAAGTGCCCCAGAATGAATCAACCCTATCCCCCGAAGAGATCGTCTCTCCCGATGGTCATTGTCGAGCCTTTGACTGTGGGGCGAATGGCACGGTGGGCGGCAATGGTTTGGGGGTCGTAGTACTAAAGCGCTTAGAAGATGCGATCGCCGATCGCGATTACATTTATGCAGTAATCAAGGGCTCGGCAATTAACAATGATGGATCGATGAAAGTCGGCTATACCGCTCCCAGTCAGGAAGGTCAAGCAAGAGCGATCCGTGCTGCGCAAATGATGGCGGAAGTAGAACCCGACACCATTACCTATATGGAAACCCACGGTACGGGCACGGCTTTGGGCGACCCGATCGAAGTTGCTGCTATGACCCAAGCTTTTCGAGTCGCGACCGATCGCCGCCAATTCTGTGCGATCGGTTCCGTGAAAACTAATGTGGGTCATTTAGATGCTGCTGCAGGAATTACGGGTTTCATTAAAACTGTACTGATGCTGCATCACAAAAAGATTCCCCCCAGTCTTAACTTCACAGCGCCCAATCCTCAGATTGACTTTGCGAATAGCCCATTTTTTGTCAATACCCAACTGACGGCATGGGAACCCCAAGGAATCCCTCGAAGGGCTGGCGTGAGTTCCTTTGGTTTTGGCGGCACAAATGTACATGTTGTGTTAGAAGAAGCTCCTGCACCAATGGCAGTAACCGATCTAAAGCCGAGGGCTTATCAGATCCTCGCGCTTTCCGCCAAAACAGAGACAGCCTTGGCGAAGGCGACTGCAAATTTAGGCGATTATCTCAACCAAAAAAACGAGCTTAACTTAACGGATGTCGCCTATACCTTGGGGATTGGACGTTGGGCGCTACCCCATCGAAGGGTGGCGATCGCCCAAACCTTGGCAGATGCCAGCCAAATCTTGCAACAGCCAGAGCGATCGCTGACAGGACATGCTGAAGCGAATAATACGGCAGTTATGTTCATGTTTTCTGGGCAAGGCTCGCAGTATCTAAACATGGCGCGAGAGCTATATATGAGCGAGCCGACTTTTCAAGCAGAATGCGATCGCTGTTTTTCGATCCTCTCGACCCAGTATCAAATCGATCTGTGTTCCATATTATTTGCCGAGGGGGAAGCAATGCCATCCGCGAAGCAGAAATTAACGCAGACTGCGATCGCCCAACCTGCCATATTTGTGATCGAATATGCCCTTGCCAAATTGTGGATGTCTTGGGGGGTAAAGCCCCAATCGATGATCGGGCATAGTATCGGCGAATATGTGGCGGCCTATCTTGCGGGCGTTTTCTCGCTTGATGATGCCCTAGCTCTCGTTGCTCTGCGCGGGAGCTTGATGCAACAACAGCCCCAAGGAGCCATGCTTGCCGTGAGCCTATCGTCCACAGATGTTCAGTCTTTTCTCGGAGCGGATCTCTTCCTTGCTGCTGTTAATAGTCCATCGCTCTGTGTCGTTTCAGGAGCAATAGAAGCGATCGCCAAACTGCAACATGCACTATCCGCTCAAGAGATCGCTTGTCAACCTTTACATACCTCCCATGCCTTTCATTCGCCGATGATGGAAGGAGCGATCGCGCCATTGGTCGAGCATTTACAGAAAATGACGTTGCATCCACCGCAAATTCCATTTATTTCCAATGTAACAGGTACTTGGATTACGTCCGCATCTGCCACCGATCCCCAATATTGGGCGCAGCATTTGCGGCAACCCGTTCAGTTTTCGCAGGGTATTGCCGAGCTATTAAATAATGCCGATGCCATTTTATTGGAAGTAGGTGCAGGACGCACGCTTAGCACCTTAGCCAAGCAGCAGTCAAGCGATCGCTTAATTCTTAGTTCTTTACCCCATCCCCAAGATCGATCTTCAGAACTAGAATTTCTCCTCAAAACCTTGGGACAACTTTGGCTGCATGGTGTAGAAATTGATTGGGCGGAATTTTATGCGCAACAGCCATCGGCGCGGGTTCCCCTTCCCACCTATCCCTTTGAACGTCAGAGCTATTGGATCGAGGCTCCCCAGATAGAATCTAATGCTCGACCTGCGATCGATCTGAACAAGAAGTCGGATCTTGGCGAATGGTTCTATTTTCCCTCTTGGAAGCGTGCGGCTTTACCGATGCGAAAAGAACTAAGCGATCGCTGCTGGGTCATCTTTGGCGATCGTCAGGGCTTAGGTGCGACAATGACCCAAAGCTTGCAGCAGCGGGGATATCGGGTAATTCAGGTGCATATTGGCACTGAGTTTAGTCGCAGTGACAATGATATCTATCAAATTAATCCCAGCGATCGCCATCACTATGAGATGCTAATTCGAGAAGTTCTCACCTTGGGACAATCGCCTATAATTGCCCATCTCTGGACTTTAGGAGATCGGCTTGATGGGGAAGAATCGCAGAGGTTGGGCTTCTTTAGCCTGCTCTATTTAGCTCAAGCGATCGGTCAGCAAAATGTGACGGAAGCAATTTGCCTTGGGGTGGTCTCGAACCATACACAAGATGTATCGGGAACGGAAGTAATTTTTCCAGAAAAAGCCACGATTTTGGGAGCCTGTAAGGTGATTCCTCAGGAATATCCTCAGATCGCCTGTGGTGCGATCGATGTGGCGATCGCTGCCGACCCTGAGAATAAACCCGATCATCAACCTGAGCATAAACAATGGTGCGATCAATGCGATCACATCGTTGCGGAAATCCTCAATCTCGCCGATCGCCCCTCTGCGCCCATAGTTGCCTATCGGGGCAACTATCGCTGGTTACCAATTCATGAAGAAATCTATTTACCCTCGGTAACTCCACCTTCAGATCGGACAACAGATCGGAGAACAGAGCGGAGAACAGATCAGACAGCATTTCGTCATCGGGGATTGTATTTGATTACTGGCGGTATGGGTGGCATTGGCATGACTATTGCCGAATATCTCGCCCGTAATTTCCAAGCCCAGCTAGTTTTAATCAGTCGCACCGCTTTGCCTCCTAGGGATGAATGGGAACGATGGATGCAAAATCACGGTGACGAGGATAGTATGACCGTCAAAATTCGCAAAATCCAAGCCATGGAAGCGCATGGTGCGAAAGTGATGGTGTTAAATGCCGATGTTGCCGATCGCGAACAAATGCAATCCCTGCGCGATCGCATTCAACAAACCTTTGGAAAACTCCACGGTATTTTGCATACGGCTGGAGTCGCTGGCGATGGAATTATGCAACTCAAAGATCCCGCAGTTGCCGCTCAAGTCATGCGTCCCAAGGTTCAAGGTACGCGCGTTCTTCAACAGACTTTCCAAAACGATGAGTTAGATTTCTTGGTGCTATTTTCCTCTCTTAGTGCCGTTCTCGGTGGATTAGGACAAGTGGACTATTGTGCTGCTAATTGTTTCCTCGATGCCTTTGCGGCGCAGTCCGCGCATTCAAACCTACGCACCATTTCCATTAATTGGGATATCTGGCAGGAAATAGGGATGGGGGCAGATCTCAAGGGATTACCCGATCGCATCAAGCAGGAACGTCTAGAGGCTCTGGCTCTGGGCATCGCTCCCCAAGAGGGGCTTGAAGCTCTACAGCGCATTTTGCACAACGATTATCGTCAGGTCTTAGTTTCGACTAAAGACTGGTCATCGGTGCTGAAGCAAAGGCAACAGAACAATATGGCTCTACAGCAACCCGATGCTCCTGCGACAAGAGCAAATGCTCAAGCGGATTCTCAAGTATCATTACCGTCTGCTATAGGAGTCGCAGGACACCAGCGCTCGCTCCAATCCACTAGCTATGTAGCCCCAAGTAATGCGATCGAACAGAAAATTGCCAAACTCTGGCAAGCTCAGCTAGGGCTAGAACAGGTGGGAGTTAACGATAACTTCTTCGAGTTGGGAGGACATTCCCTATTAGCGGTGCGATTGGTGTCACAGATCCGCGAAATGTATCCTGTAGAACTATCGCTGCGGACATTGCTTTCGGATGCGCCCACGGTGGCGGGATTAGCAAGTTTAATCGGGGAGCAACTTTTGCAGCCAGAGGATCCCGATGAGATGGCAAAGATTCTTGCCGAGATCGAAAAATTATCCCTAGATGAAATACAAGCCCAGTTAGCTCAAGTGCAGGATTAGAATTATGGAATTTAGTTTGTTTTATTTCTCTGGCGATGGTTCCACAACCAGTCGCGACAAATATCATCTATTGCTAGAAGGGGCAAAATTTGCCGATCGCCATAAATTTGCCGCTGTTTGGATTCCCGAACGTCACTTCGATGCCTTTGGGGGGCTTTATCCCAATCCATCGGTGGCGGGCGCAGCGATCGCGATGATTACCGACCATATCCAAATTCGCTCTGGCAGCGTCGTCATGCCATTGCAAAATCCTTTGCGCGTTGCCGAAGAATGGGCGATGGTAGATAATCTGTCTAAGGGGCGTGTCAGTCTATCCTTTGCTCCAGGATGGCATCCTAACGATTTTGTGCTTTATCCCGAAAAGTATGCTGCCAAAAAAGAAATTATGTGGCGAGACATTCAAGTATTGCAGCAGCTTTGGCAAGGAGAGTCGATCGCCCTAATCGGTGGCAATGGTAAGCCTGTTAATATTCATACCTTTCCCAGACCATTGCAAACCAACTTGTCTATCTGGATTACCGCTCTCTCCGATGAAACCTTTCTGGAAGCTGGCAAAATTGGCGCGAACATTCTCACTTCGCCCCTGTACCAAAGCCTCGACGAAATCCTGCGGAAAATCACCCTCTATCGTCAAGCCCTAGCCCAACATGGTCACGATCCCCAAAGTGGAAAGGTTGCCATGATGATCCATACATTTATCGATCGCGATATGGATGCCGTGCGGCGCAAGGTGAAACAGCCCTTTAAAAATTATCTCAAAACCCATTTCGATCTAGTAGTCAAATCCTCTGGTGATCTGCGGTTTTCCATCGATCCTAACACCATGACTCCGCAAGACCTAGATGATCTGCTTGAGTTTAGTTTTGAAACCTATTTTAACGGCAAGGTATTAATGGGAACTCCCGCCTATTGCCAAACTATGATCGATAATCTGCAACAGGCAGGAATCGATGAAATTGCTGCTCTCATTGACTTTGGCGTGGAATTTGATTGGG
Organism: Pseudanabaena biceps PCC 7429; assembly: GCF_000332215.1. Taxonomy (GTDB): domain Bacteria; phylum Cyanobacteriota; class Cyanobacteriia; order Pseudanabaenales; family Pseudanabaenaceae; genus Pseudanabaena; species Pseudanabaena biceps. The sequence goes on along the minus strand of NZ_ALWB01000112.1, from coordinate 4,931 downwards.
TGATGGAAAGCCTAGACTTTCTCAAAGACATAAAAAATAGCTACATATCCCATCCCAATTCCCTTCCCAAATCCCCAATTCTAGTTTAGCGAGCTACCTGATGATGAATGATTTATCCAAACGAATTGCGGCTTTGTCTCCAGAGCAACAGGCTCTATTGAAACGAAGAATGTCCTTAAAGCCGAATCCATTGCCTCGTTCTCAGTCGATTCCCCAGCGCCAAGAGAAGCAGGGCAAAGGTCATCTTGAGGTTTCGTTTGGACAGCAGCGGATGTGGTTTCAGGATCGGTTAAGTCTTAATAGCGCGGTCTCCAATAATATTTCGATCGCCTTAAAAATTAAGGGCGATCTGCAAGTCACGGCTTTAGCCCAGAGTCTTCAAGCAATTCTGCAACGCCATGAAATCCTCCGTACCACTTACCAAACGATCGCAGGCGAACTAACGCAGATTATTAATCCGATCGATGATTGGCAATTAGTGATCACCGATTTGCGATCGCTCTCAACCGAGGAAAAAGAGAGGGAAGTCGAAAACATTACGCAGTCGCAAGCTTGCCAGCCCTTTAATTTAGAACGAGATATATTATTGCGGGCAGATCTACTGCAACTCAGTGCTACCGAATATATTCTGCTATTAACCCTGCATCATATTGCGGTGGATGCTTGGTCGATTGGTATTTTTTTCCGCGAACTGAGCAGGCTTTATGCAGCGCTGTCGATCGGGAACCCCTCGCCCCTCGCTTCCTTACCCATTCAATATGCAGACTTTGCGATCTGGCAGAGACAATACCTGCAAGGGGCAGTACTAGAGAAGGATCTCAGTTATTGGAAGCAGCAATTGCTCCATGCCCCCGATCTCTTGTCCTTGCCCAGCGATCGCCCGCGCCCGGCTGTCCAGTCTTTTACTGGTAAAACCCTATCTTTTACCATCCCTAAGGATCTCACAGCAGCACTCAGGGATCTATCACAACAAACGGGCAATACCTTATTTATTACCCTGCTAGCGGCGTTGCAAACATTACTATTTCGGTATAGCGGACAGGAAGATATCTTAATTGGTGCGCCGATCGCCAATCGTCAACAACCCGAACTGGAAAATTTAATCGGTTGTTTCATCAATACCTTGGTGCTGCGTACTGACCTATCGGCAAACCCCAGTTTCCTAACCCTAATGCAGCGCGTACGCGAAACTGTCTTAGGAGCTTTAGCGCATCAAACGCTTCCCTTTGAAAAATTGGTCGATGAATTACAACTGGCAAGAAATTTAAGCTACGCGCCCTTATTTCAAGTCATGCTGGTATTTCAAAATGCCTTTTCGATTGAGAATATTGAACTTCCTAATTTACAGGTCGAGCATGAGCGCATCGACAATCACACTTCTCAATTTGATTTTACGATTCACCTTGTTGAAGCGGATGGCTTAATCGGAAAGTTGGAGTACAACACCGATCTGTTTGATGAAGCTACGATTACCCGTATGTTGGCGCATTTCCAAACTCTATTAGCGGGAATTGTGGCGAATCCCGATCGCTCTCTGTTGGCATTGCCCCTACTCCCCCTAGAAGAGGAACAACAGTTACTGGCATGGAGTCAAGCCCAAACCGCTCCTGTTACTAATGCCTGCATTCATCAATTATTTGAGGCTCAGGTGCAGAGGACTCCTGATGCTATAGCGGCGATCGCTGGCAATCGCCAAATCACCTATCAAGAACTCAATCAAAGAGCCAATCAGTTAGCGCATTATCTCCAGCATCTAGGGGTTAAATCCGAAAGTCTGGTCGGACTTTATGTCGAGCGCTCCATTGATATGCTGGTGGGACTGTTCGGCATTCTCAAGGCTGGAGGGGCTTATGTCCCGATCGATCCCAACTATCCAGCGCAAAGACTGGAATTTATTCTGTCCGATGCCAAAGTTTCCGTATTACTAACCCAGAGAACTTTGATTGAGAAAATACCTCAGTTTATTGCTCCTGTTACTGAACCAGTTACTGCGCCTGTTAATGCCCCCGTTACTGCGCCTGTAATTTTGATCGATGGTGATTGGGGAAAAATTGCTTGCGAAAGTCGGGATAATTTAGAACTAGGGTCGGTGCAGAGCGATCATCTTGCCTACATTATCTACACATCAGGCTCGACGGGGCAACCCAAAGGGGTAATGGTGGAACATCATTCCTTAGTCAACTATACGGAAGCGGCGATCGCGGAATATGGTATCAGCGATCGCGATCATGTATTGCAATTTGCTTCCATCGGCTTTGATGCGGCTGCCGAAGAGATCTTTCCCTGCCTCTCGACGGGCGCAACTTTGAGATTGCGATCGGAGGAAATGATTGGCGCGATCGCCTCATTTCTCCAAACCTGCGCCGACTGGCAGATCTCCGTACTCGATCTCCCTACGGCTTTCTGGCATCAGATGGTGGCGGAAATGACCGATCGCCAGCTTGCATTACCTGACACCATCAGGTTGGTGATCCTCGGTGGTGAAAAAGCCCTCAGCGATCGCTTTGCCCTCTGGCAAAAAATGGTCAAACCGCATGTACGTTTAGTCAATAGCTACGGGCCTACAGAAGCAACGATCGTTACCACCACCGTCGATCTCGCTACCCTAGATCTCGCAGGTCGGGAGATTCCCATTGGGAAGCCTGTTCGCAATGCTAGCACCTATATCCTCGATCCATGCTTGCAGCCTACACCGATCGGCATTGCTGGCGAATTGTATATTGGTGGCATGGGTTTAGCTAGGGGCTACCTCCATCGTCGCGATCTGACCGATGCGAAGTTTATCCCCGATCGCTTTGGACTAGCAGGGGCAAGGCTTTACCAAACAGGCGATCGCGCCCGCTATTGGGCTGATGGAACCATTGAATTTCTCGGTCGGTTTGATCGTCAGGTAAAAATACGTGGATATCGGATCGAATTAGGAGAAATTGAAGCATTGCTAGCTCAGCATCCCGAAGTACAGGAAAGTCTGGCGATCGACTGGGACGATCGCACTGGGGATAAACGTCTGGTTGCCTATGTCGTTCCGAAGGCGGGCGATCGTCCTACGGCGGTCAGTCTGCGCCGCTTTCTGGAAAAGCGCCTACCCAAATATATGATTCCTGCGGGATTCATGCTGCTCTCGGCTATGCCCCTCAACAAAAATGGGAAAGTAGATCGTTCGCAATTACCCGAGCCAGAGCTATCACGTCCTGACTTAACCGAAACTTTTATTGCTCCCCGTAACGCAAGAGAATCCCAAATTGCCCAGATATTTGCCGAAATTCTGCAAATTGAACGGATTGGGATTCATGATGACTTTTTTGAGCTAGGCGGACATTCTTTACTCGCAACTAAGCTGATCGCGCAGTTATTGAGTGCTTTTCCGTCAAATCTCACGATTATCGACCTATTTCAATCGCCCACCGTGGCTGGCTTAGCCGATCGCATTGGGCAAAGTCAGATTGCTGCGCCAGATGCCCTCCAGAAGGGCGCAAAATCCCCGATCAGTATTACCGAACTTCAATCGCAACGTCCGTTAGATCTACCAATTCCCCTATCGTTTTCGCAGCAATATATTTGGGAAGCCCATCATACCAGTAGCACAGGTGCAACCCTCAATAGTTCTATTATTTTACGGTTGAAGGAAGCAGTCGATCCTGCGGTGGTGGAACGGAGTTTTAATGAACTCATCCAACGCCATGAAATCCTGCGAACAGCATTTAAGATCGTTGACGGTCAACCGATGCAATTCGTTTTACCATCGATGCATTTGCCTCTTGTCTATAGGGATTTACAACACCTAGCCCCTGCGGAACGCGAATCCGAAGCTTTTAATTTGGCGATCGCGATCGCCGAACCTGCCTTCGACTTAGCGATCGCCCCTTTAATCCGCACGACATTATTTCGTCTCGCACCACAGGAACATTGGCTATCGATCTCGATGCACCATCTCATTACCGATGGCGCTTCTTTTAGCCTCCTGCTTCAAGAATTGCATAGCCTCATCCAAGCCTTTTCCCGCGATCTGCCTTCCCCACTTTCCGCTGTGGCTCTGCAATATGCAGATTTTGCTTTCTGGCAGCATCGGGTATACAACGAAGCGGCGATCGCGCAGGAACTGAAATATTGGCAACATAAATTAGTGGGCGAATTAGTGAGCGAATTAGTGAGCGATCGGAATTCCCTCCCTCTTGCTCAGCCATTGACCAGTCGCGAGGCAAGGCATTATTTTGCGGAAATACCCGCATCCCTAGTGGAGGCGATCGTTTCTTTGAGTCGTTCTTTGGGGGTTACCAGTTTTGCTGTCTTCCTTGCGGGATTGAAACTAACCCTAGCTGCATGGCAAGGACAGCAGGAAGTAAGCGTCTTGACAACCGTGGGCAATCGTCCCCTACCTGAAACGGAACAAATGCTCGGTTGTTTTATCAACGATGTTATTTTGCGATCGCCAATCCTTCCCGAACAAACGGGCGCGAATTTTATCAAACAATTGCAAGCCAATATCAAGGAAGCGATCGAGCATAAAGAAATCCCGCTCAATCGAGTCATCGCGCAAACGCAACAATTAGGGGCTTTGCGCCTGATGGCAAGTGTGACGATGACTGCCGCCACTCAGGGATTAGAAATGATACCCCATTGGGAAGTGGTGGAAATGCAAGCTAGAAGGCAGTCTTGGGAGGATATGAAGTCAGAACTGTATATGGAAAATATACCGTTGGAGTTTTATTTGGAAATGTCAAAACCCATGCGCATTATCTTAAATTACAGTACCGAGCAATTTACAGGTGAGATGGTGGCTCAGTTGTTGGCAAACTATCAAAAGGTGCTCTTAAAACTCGTAGATTTCCCTGAGACAAGCATTTTATACCAATTCACGAAAGTATGACAACACTTTCGTGAATTGGTATATAGCTATCCCAATAGAGAGTTGCGGCGCTTCGCGCCGCAAC
>NZ_ALWB01000111.1 GCF_000332215.1 Pseudanabaena biceps PCC 7429 | reverse complement strand
CCCACATAAAGTCAAAGCGCTGCTGTCCTGGTGTTCCATAAATATGTAAAAGCCATGTCAGACCAAAGTTAATCGACCAAAGTCCATCGCGACAGTGGTTCTATGTTTTATTTTCGGTCAGTCTCGTCCGTGGCTCGGCGATCGGTATCTACAACATCAATTTCACTAACTGTGCGAATAAAGGTTGACTTCCCTGCTCCCACAGTTCCAGCAACAACCAAGCGCATGATTTCCATAATTTTTATTCTTTGCCTATAGTGATCTAAATCAATACATTTTTGCGGAGCTTGTAAGTAGCTAAGAAGTAAACTTAAAACCTAGAGGAGCGTACCGCCCGCGTAGCGGGCGGTACGCTCTCTGGTTTTGGTTTTTAATTATGCCAAACTACTTAATACCAAGTTAAGAAATGGCGTAGCCATTTCTTAACTTGGTATTAGTTTTTTTCTGGTCGCACATTTGGGGGACTCAACCCAACCGACAACTCCTTATACTAGAACAATGTAAGTAACTACTTACATTGTTCTAGTAGATGAAAGATAAAAAATGGAAAAAGTAAAACGCAGTCCCGCAAAGACACGCGAGCGCTTGCTAAAAACCGCAGTTGAGGTATTTGCTACCGAGGGAATAGCTGGGGCAACTACTCGCGAGATTGCGCGTCGGGCTGAGGTAAACGAATTAACATTATTTAGGCATTTTCAGAACAAGGAGCAGTTATTAAAAGCGGTAGTCCATTACACGACGGCTTTGCAAGCCGAGGCTTTGGAGCATCAAGATGAATGGACTCAAGACCTACGGATCGACCTGCTCCACTACGGCAAGGTTTATAGCGATCAACTCGAGCAGCATGAAGCCTTAGTCAGAATGTTTATAGGGGAAGCAAAACGCCATCCTGAGGAAGCAATTCGCATTACCCAAGAAGCAATGATGCCTCTCCGCGACAAGCTAATTGCTTACCTGCGCAATGGTGAAGCTAGGGGGATCGTCCGTCCTGATGTAGACCTTGCTCTAGCGATCGATATGTTTACAGGGATGCTGCTAGCGGGAATGTTACGTCAACATATTTCACCAATCTTGCGAGGGTACAGCCAAACACAATATGTTGAGGGCTGCGTCGAGCTATTTGTAAACGGAATTAGTCCTGTTCCCGTAAATTCTGCAAATTCTGCCCCTTTAAATAATCATCGCAGGTAGAAAGTAATTGGTAAAACCTGCGCCGTAGGTTTTAGATCTGGATTTTATACCAACTCACGAAAGTGTGACAACAATTTTGTGAGTTGAAAACCAAACCTAGTAAGGATTTGAAAAACTAAAAATGGCTTAGCTATTTTTAGTTTTGGTATTAGTTATGCTGAGGCACTAAAAATATATGAAAACAACTAAATCTTCGCCATTAACTGTTGATTCGCGTTCAGAAGAAATTTTGCCAAGCGCAAGCCAGCCACTTTTAGAAAACGGTGAAGAACTAATCGCAACTTTGGGGGATGATCAGGCAATTTCCCAAGATAAGGTTTTACTAGATCAGAGTGCGGAGCTAGAGAATAATAATTTAGAGAATAGTAGTTTAGAGAATAGTAACTTAGAGAATAGTAACTTAGAGAATATTAAGAATGGCAAACGAGAACCTGCTTCACAAAAGCGCAGCTTATTCTTGATTGTCGGGGCGATCGCTTTAGGATTGAGTGCGGTTGGGGGCTGGAATTGGTGGCAGTTTCAGAAAACCCATGTCAGTACCGAGAACGCTCAAATACAGGGACATCTCTCGCCAATTTCCTGCGAAATCTCAGCAACAGTGCAGCAAGTGTTAGTGAAGGATGGAGATTATGTACAGGGAGGGCAAACCCTTGTCGTTCTGGCGAATCAGGATTTAGCGCTAAATTTGCAACAGGCAAAAGCAAAGTTACGGGCGGCACAAGCGCAATTGGCAAGCGCCAAGCATACTGTGCAGTTAACCAGTCAAACCCACATAACGCAAGTGCAACAATCGCAAGCGCAACTAGGGGCTAGTCAGTCGGGAATTAGCGTGGCTCTAGCCAATGTGGAACAAGCCAAGGCGGCGATCGCCGTTAATCAGGCTAGGGTCGCTCAAGCCCAAACGGATGTCGAGAAAACTCAGGCAGACTATCGACGCTATGATTCGCTTTATCAGAGCGGTGCAATTTCTGCCCAACAAGCGGATCTTGCCAAGTCAGCCTATAGCAATAATCTGGCAAATCTCGCTGCCACTAATCGCGTGGTGGAACAGTCGCAAGCGGAACTAATGAACGCCCAAGCCCAACTCCAAAAAGCGATCGCTGAATCGGAAGTAACCAAAGGTCAAGCAGCCCAGACCGATGTTGCCGAGCAAAATGTGGTGGTGCAGCAAGATCAAGAGAAACTTGCCCAAGCTCAGGTAGAAGAGGCGAAGGTAGAAATAGCTATGGTGGAAAAGCAACTGGAATACACGGTCATTAAAGCTCCTGTGAGTGGCTTTGTTGGTAAGTTAACGGCGCAGGTCGGTCAGAAGGTACAGTCTGGACAGTCCCTCTTAGCGGTTGTACCGCTGCAAACCGACCAAATTTATATAGAAGCCAATTTCAAGGAAACCTCCCTCCAAAATTTACGCCTTGGTCAAGATGCCGAGGTCGAAGTTGATGCCTATCCAGGAGAAGTATTTCGCGCCACCGTTGAAGGAATTAGTCCCGCCACGGGGGCAAGTTTTGCTCTGTTGCCTCCAGACAATGCCACAGGTAACTATAACAAAGTCGTTCAATGGTTACCCGTGCGTTTAGCTTTTCGTCCCGATGCCGATCCCAACCACAAACTGAGAGCGGGATTAAGTATCAAAGTTACGGTAGATACGGCAAATGTCAGTAAGTAAATGGGCGCAGACCCAAGAGCTGTAGCACAAGCGCAGCTTGCGCTATAGCTCTTGGGTCTGGATTTTAATTATGCCCAGCTACTCACCTGATCAAAAAACACAATCAAAAAACATAATGGTTTAATATGGCTACCCCATCCCATCATTTATCGGTTGCCGCTAAACCCAATGCTGAGGCGGGATATATCCAAGGATCTCGGAAATGGGCGATCGCGGTTACGGTTTCCCTTGGCGCAATTCTAGAAGTAATTGACACCAGTATTGTCAATGTCGCGCTTAAGGATATGCAGGCAAGTCTGGGTGCGACCATTAGCGAAATCGGTTGGGTCATTACAGGCTATGCGATCGCCAATGTCGTACTCATTCCGCTATCGGCTTGGCTTGGGGACTACTTTGGCAAAAAGACTTACTTTGTCTTTTCCATGGTGGGATTTACCATCGCCTCCGTTCTCTGCGGTTTTGCGATTAATCTACCAATGTTAATTGCTAGTCGCATCCTCCAAGGACTATGTGGTGGTGGACTCCTTGCCAAAGCCCAAGCAATTCTCTTTGAAACTTTCCCTCCCTCCGAGCAGGGGCTCGCTCAAGCAGTCTTCGGTGTTGGCGTAATTGCTGGACCCGCGATCGGTCCAACTTTGGGCGGATTCTTAACCGATGGTCTGGGATGGCGATGGATCTTCTTTATCAATTTACCCATGGGCATCCTTGCCGTGGTGATGGCATTACTATTTTTGCCCAAGGATCGGAGCAGTCGCCAACAGGTCAAGCAAAAGGTAGATTGGTGGGGGATCGGACTCCTCGTAATTGCGGTGGGTAGTTTGCAAACTTTTTTAGAGGAGGGCGAGCAGGATGATTGGTTCTCTTCGAGTTTTATCGTCACTTTGGCGATCGCCGCCATAGTCGGACTGGTATTTTTTATCTATCGTGAACTGCATACCCCTTCCCCAGCCGTCGATCTGCGCGTACTGCGCTATCGTTCCCTTGCCGCAGGTAGTCTCTATTCAGGAATTCTGGGGATGGGGCTATATGGGGCCCTATTTGCTGTGCCGCTATTTACGCAGAGTGTGCTGGGATTTACGGCAACGCAGACAGGTTTACTACTTGCGCCTGGGGCGCTAGCATCGGCTGTGGTGATGGTTTTGCTAGGGAAAATCTCAGCAAAAATTGACGCGCGGATCTTAGTTGCCTGTGGAGCGATCGGCACTACTTTAGTGATGAACCAACTTGCCACGATTACGCCACAAACGGGCAGTAGTGAACTATTTATGCCGCTGATCTGGCGTGGCGCAGCCACTGTCCTCATGTTCTTGCCCCTTAGTTTGGCAACCTTAGGTTCTATTCCCAAAGCCGCTATTTCATCGGGTTCGGGATTCTATAATTTGACCCGTCAGCTTGGCGGCAGCATCGGCATTGCTGTACTTTCCACGCTTCTTTCGCAACGGGAAGCATTTCATAAATCAGTTTTACTCGCAAAACTCAGTCCCTATAACTCAATGACGAACGAGAGAATTAGCCTATTAACGGGGGCATTTCACAATGGGGGATCGGATTTAGTAACTGCGCATCAACAAGCGATCGCTACTCTAGAAAGTAGCGTCAACCAACAAGCCGCAGTACTATCCTACGCCGATATTTTTCACTTTGTGGGGATGGTCTTTCTCTACTCTCTTCCCTTACTTTTATTCTTAGGCAAAGGCAAAAGCAAGGTCACTCATGCGATCGACTGACGATCGACTGACAAAAGCGATCTTGCAATCAAAACCAAGGAAATTTTTGAAAGCGTTGCGAAGCAACGCTTTCAAAAATTTCCTTGTGGTTCGTTTGATCGATAATTGCTGTAAACCCAAAAGACCTGTAGCGTACGCTACAGGTCTTTTGGGTTTATATTTAATCATGAAGGGAAATCATTGATTTTAACCTTAGATGCGGCTTCTGTTGCCTTTTGACGAGACTCGGTGGCATCTTTCCCCTTAGCTAAAGCTACACCCATACGTCGATAGGGACGAGAATCTGGTTTACCAAATAAACGAACTTCTACGTTAGGAATCGCCAGAGCTTCTTCTACACCTGTAAAGGAAATCTCATTGCTTGTTTCGCTAGCAAGAATGACCGCACTGGCGGACGGACTGAGCAATTCAATTGTGGGAATGGGTAAGCCTAAAATGGCGCGTAAATGAAGTTCAAATTCGTTGAGATTTTGGGAGATGAGGGTAACCATTCCCGTATCGTGGGGACGGGGAGACAGTTCAGAGAAAATTACTTCATCCTTGGTGATAAAAAATTCTACGCCGAAAATCCCTGCCCCGCCGAGTTTATCGGTGACTTTACGCGCAATGTCCTGTGCATCTTTGACTTGATTCGCAGTTAAGCCGACGGGTTGCCATGATTCTTGGTAGTCACCGCGTTCTTGCCGATGCCCGATCGCCTCACAAAATAGAGTCTCTCCCTGCCATTGACGGATCGTTAACAGAGTAATTTCAACTTCAAAATTAATAAATTCTTCAATGATGATTTTGGCAGTATCACCTCGCGCTCCAGCGATCGCATAATCCCAAGCCTTTTCTAGTTCATCGCGAGAATTGACGACAGATTGTCCCTTGCCAGAGGAGGACATGACGGGTTTAATTACGTTCGGAAACCCAATTTCGCCGGCAACGGTTTTTAGTTCCTCAAGGCTAGTAGCATAGGCATATTTGGCAGTACGCAAGCCCAACTCATTACTGGCTAGATCGCGAATGCGATCGCGATTCATCGTGAAGTTGGTGGCTGCCGCTGTGGGAATGACCTTGTAACCCTGCGCTTCCAGTTCGATGAGTTTTTCGGTGCGGATTGCCTCTACTTCTGGCACGATCAGATCGGGTTGATGTTTTTTGACGACGGCTTCGAGGGCTTCGCCATCCAACATCGAAATAACTTCTCGAACATCGGCAACTTGCATAGCTGGCGCATTATCGTAGCGATCGACCGCAATTACTGTATTACCGAGTCTTTTCGCAGCTATTACAAACTCCTTACCCAGTTCCCCAGAGCCCAGCAGCATGATTTTTTTTGGTAATACGATCGCCATTAAATTCACCTTGTTATTTCACAAAACAGCAATATCATAATGGTTTTGGCTATAGTATTGCTATATTCACTTACAGCAATTATCGATCAAACGAACCTTACAGGGAATTTTTGAAAGCGTTGCTTCGCAACGCTTTCAAAAATTCCCTGTAAGGTTTGCTAAGCCAAAAAAACTTGACGGATGCTGTGCGTAGATCAAGGTTTTTGACCTTCTTTCATCTGTGCATAGAGATAACTTAAAATCTTGTCAAGTTGGCGATCCTTCAGCATCTCTATTATTTCTCCAGTAAAAATTTGCAAGCAAGCATCTGACTTTTGTAAATCTCGTGCAGTTTCTTGGAGAGCGTCTAAGTCACCATTTTTAGCAAGCTCTAGGAAATTTAAGAGGATGCGGCGACTTGGTCTGGCAAAACTAGCGATCGCCTGAGTTGCAAAAGATGACGGTGAGGACATCTCCGAAGGAATCGCATCGTGATAGCCCTCCTCGGTATCCAAATTAATCGGTGTCGGACTTACATAATTGGGTAAGTCAATCTCTAACCAAAAATTACTCCCTTCACCTAAAGCACTGGTAACATTTAGTTCTCCTCCCATCAATGCAACTAGCTTTTGACTGATAGATAAACCCAGCCCCGTCCCCGATTGCATATCCTTAGGATCACCAACTTGTTCAAAGGATTCAAATATCTTAGACAAGTCCTCCGAGGCAATCCCCACACCACTATCAACGATGTCAAAGCGGATTTTGTTACTACCCAAGTCCTGAACAGTCAAAGAAACAAGCCCCTCACTGGTGAATTTGATGGCATTGCCCATCAAGTTAAATAGAACTTGACGCAATCGCCGCGCATCACCATAAACTAGTTTTGGGATTTGCCCGATAGTCCGATAGACAATTTCTACTTTTTGCTTGCTTGCTTGTACCTTAAATGTATCCAGTAGCTCGGTAAGCAATCCATTTAAATAAAAAGGTTCGTACTCAAGCTCTAATTTACCAGCTTCAATTTTGGAAAGGTCGAGAATATCGTTAATCAGAGTTAGCAAGTGATTGCCACTACGTTGAATGATGTCTAAACCCTTTTGATTTTTAATCGGATCGTTACTTGTTTTTAGAACTTGCGCATAGCCGAGAATTCCATTGAGGGGAGTTCTGAGTTCGTGACTCATGTTCGTGAGAAATTGGCTTTTGGCTTTATTGGCACTATCCGCAGCCTCCTTCGCAATTTCGAGTTCTATAGTGCGTTCTCGAACGAGATTTTCTAAGTTCTGATTAAAAGTTTGAAGTTGGGAGTTTAGTATGGCAAGCTTTTGTCTACTTTCGGCAAGACTGATGATCGTGCTATAGCTTCTTAAACTGGCTACTAGGGATGTAAAGAGCTTTTGTTCAGTTAATTCAGTTTTTGACTTATAGTCATTGATATCATAGTTTAAGATTACTGAAGATTCGGGAAATTCTGATGGCTGTCCTGTACGGAGAATTATCCGTACTAAAGGATTTTGCAAGACTTCGCGAATGTATTTGACAGTATGCAACCCTGCGTCATTCGTCTCCATAATTACATCTTGCAGGATCACAGCGATGTCAGGATGCTGCTCGACGATCTTAATGCCCTCAGTACCAGAGAACGCCGAAAATATTTCTAATCCTTTGCCTGCAAACCTAAACTCCTCTAGAGCTAATCTGGTTACATTATGTACGGATTGATCGTCATCACAAATTAGGATTTTCCAAGTCGCTCTACTTTTGATCTCTATGGCTCGATTGATGACATGAGACTCATGGTCATGCTCCCCAACAATTCCGACAGCAGATAGATAAGATAGATTGTCTGGTTTTTCATCTACATGAGATACCTTTTCATCATCTTCTGCTAAGAAAATCAACTCATCGGAATCTGTAGACATTTTGCTTTATTTGTGACTAGTTTTGGATAACTAATTCGACTTAGTTTTTAAGAGGAATGTTTGCTAAGGGCGCGAGATTGGATGATGTGAGTAGATTCAACCAATTGTTTCTAAGTTCAGCATTATTGGGCTGAGATAGACGCAGATTGGCAAGATTCGCGATCGCTTCATACCAAATGCCAAACTTGGCGTATATATACACTTGATCAATCGCGCTTGCCTTGTCTAATTTGGCGAGCAGACTTGGCTCAGGTTGGATGCGCCGAATGAGGCCCTCAGCAAAACGATCTTCGGGGTCGCCAGTTTCGCATACTAGGGAAACTAGCCATTTATAATCCTTGCCGATTTCTAGGGATAAGCGATCGAATTGAACGTTAACAACGCTGGGAGTAGTTGTGAGATCAATTCTTTTACGAGCGATCCCTTTGCCTTGAGGATTCTCAAGCGTAAACTCGACAGCGATCGCATTAGTTTTGGGAATGTAGGCGAAAAACTGAGGATTGGATGAGATCGTCAGCCCAAATTGATTCGGGGGAAGTAGCGGCGTAATCTGATGCTCTACGGAAGACCTTGCTTTGAAATCTTTCTGATGAAGGTCTAGATCCTTTAAATCCTTTAAGCATTGTCCATCACTGCCACGTCTGCCACCACCAATGGTTGTTGTGGGTGCTGGATTATTTACGGGTGGCTCAAAGGTTTGTGCGTTAGCCCCTGCTACAAAATGAGAAAATGCGGTGACTTTCCAAAGAGTCGCGATCGCTAAAAATACCGAATAGCGATAAAAGTGCCGATAAAAGTGCCGATAAAGTAATTTGGGAAACATAGCCTTATTCCTAGAAGCATTAACTGAATTAACTTGAATTAACTGATGAAAGTAGACTTGTCCGACGAAAAAAACTAGCAGCCACAGAATCAACGACGCACAATAATTCTAAAAAATCAAGAATATTACAAAAATCTTACTATTAAACAGTTTACTAGTTTTTTTATGGTTACGTCAAAATGCTGCCATAAAAGTAACTACAGCAATTATCGATCAAACGAACCAAGGAAATTTTTGAAAGCGTTGCTTTGCAACGCTTTCAAAAATTTCCTTGGTTTGGGTTTGCGCGCAAAGTGCTGGGCATAATTAAAAACCAGAATCAAAACCTGTAGCCCACGCTGCGCGTGGGCTACAGGTTTTGGGATTTTATATTTAACTGTGCCTACTCCCTTCCCAGTGAAAAATTAGACGTTGCGGCGCTTCGCGCCGCAACGCTAATTATTGTTTTTTGATGTCTATTTCTTTGGTGGGAAGGGAGTAGCTACTTAAAAGAGAATAAAAGAGATAGGTTTTATGCTTTTAACTATTGCGCTAACATGCTTCATAATGTAGTATACGTACTACATTATGAAGCATAATTAAAATCATGCCTTTTCAAAAACTAGATATCGCAACGCCCAAGCCCGTTTTGTCTTGGGCAGGACATGACCTCGGTCATGCAGAAGTAAAAATGGCGAAGAATGTAGCTTCCTTGCCCTTTGTGTTTAAACATGTTGCCCTCATGCCCGATGTGCATCTCGGTAAAGGGGCGCTAGTTGGTTCAGTCATTGCGACCAAAGAAGCGATCGTGCCTGCGGCTGTAGGCGTAGACATCGGTTGCGGGATGGCAGCAATTAAAACTCCATTTCGCCAAGAGCAGCTAGAAGGGAAATTAAAGCAAATTCGTCTCGAAATCGAAGCTACTATTCCTGTCGGTTTTAATGACAACAAAGAAGTCGAAAAATCGGTACTCAACTGGCAAGGATGGCATGACTTCCATGACCTCCATTTGGGTGTACAGCATCTTGAGAGTAAAGCAATGAAACAATTAGGTTCCCTTGGTGGAGGGAATCATTTCATAGAGGTTTGCCTAGATACAGATAATCAAGTATGGTTGATGCTGCATTCTGGTTCGCGAAATATTGGTAATATGCTCGCCCAAAGACATATTGAGACAGCTAAGAATCTCGCGCGATTGAGCGATACTTCTTTAATGGATAAGGATCTTGCCTACTTTGTAGCGGGCACTGCTGAATTCGCTGCTTATTGGCGCGATTTGCAATGGGCGCAGGAATATGCAAGGTTCAATCGCGACGTGATGATGGCGCGATTTAAAAAAATTATTGAGAAGTATGCCAGTGGTGGCAAACCTATTAAACCTTTACTAACCGTAAATTGTCATCATAATTATGCCGAGAAGGAATCTCACTTTGGAGAAGAAGTATATGTCACTCGTAAAGGTGCGGTAAGAGCCAGAACAGAAGACTATGGCATTATTCCGGGTTCTATGGGAGCGAAGTCTTTTATTGTCAAAGGTAAAGGTAATTCCGAAAGTTATTGTTCCTGCTCCCATGGGGCGGGGCGATTGCTATCGAGAAGTAAGGCGAAGGAACAATTCAACTTAGATGACCTAATTCAACAAACTCAAGGGATAGAATGCCGCAAAGATACGGGAATCATCGATGAAATACCTGCTGCTTATAAAGCGATCGAGCAGGTTATGGATCAGCAGACCGATCTCGTAGAAGTAGTGGCAACTCTCAAACAGATTATCTGTGTAAAAGGTTAATTGCTCATAGTCCTATAGCTGTCACCAGTGGCGGCGCAAAGCGCCGCCACTCAAATTTAGAGGGTAATACCAAAACTAAAAATGGCTACGCCATTTTTAGTTTTGGTATTACCTTTACTGTGTTTGGTTTTTAATTCACAAAAGTGTTGCCACACTTTCGTGAATTGATATAAGAAACCCTAAGGTAATTTGACAGCCCAAGCTTTGTAAATCTGTAAAGATTTGCCCATAAAGTAGGCGAATTATTGTAGAGTCATAAAGCTGTTCTAGTTTTAACGGGGATCAGCCGTTAAAAATGAAATTAAGTAGATTACTTGTAACTACTTAGATTTTGCATTGGGGAAAGTTTGGTGTAAGTCCAACGCTGTACCGCAACTGTAAAGCCGCTTACTTAAACGCTGCTAAAGTCAGGATGCCCGCTAGAACTAGTTTTGCTGTCCATATCTGCGAGTTACAGAATATGAATTTTTCTAAACTTTCTTCATCAATTCAGTCCAAGATATTAGTGATCGCCTTTGGCTTTAGTCTTTTGCTATTTGCTAGCCCAGCATCGGCACACCACGCAATGGGTGGCAGAATGCCTAGCAACTTTTTTGAAGGTTTCATGTCAGGCTTGGCTCACCCAGTCATTGGGGTAGATCACTTAGCTTTTATTGTGGCTGTGGGTTTATTTGCCGCAATCAAATCTCAAGGGATTCTCATTCCAGTTTCCTTCGTTTTATCGGCAATGCTTGGTACAGGAATTCATTTGCTGGGAGTAAATTTACCAGTTGTTGAGTTGATCGTTTCCGCATCAATTTTGTTGTTTGGCATTTTATTAGCTCGCAAGCATAGCCCGAATATTCTTGTGATGATCGCTTTATCAGCCGCCGCAGGTTTGTTTCATGGCTATGCCTATGGTGAAGCAATTTTTGGAGCGCAAACCACAGCTTTGGTCGCCTACTTATGTGGATTTACCGTCATTCAATTAGTAATTTCTGGTGCGGCATTTTGGATCGGACAGAAGGTACTAAAGGGTGATTTTGCTCAAGCCGCACCTAACCTACGTTCGGCTGGATTGGTAATTTGTGGAATTGGTGCGGCTTTTCTAGCATCAAATATTTCATCTCTAATTCTCCCTGCACCTAAGGTTTAATACCAATTCACAAAAGTGTTGTTACACTTTCGTGAATTGGTATCTTTCGTGAATTGGTATTACAACCTATAGGATTGCTATAAGCAGCTAGGCGCAATTAAATATAAAACCGAAAAAGCTGTAGCGAACGCTGCGAGTCCGCTACAGCTTTCGACTCTGTTTTTTAATTATGCCCAGCTACTTAGGCGCTTTTTTCAGTTTTTTAGAGAAGATTATGGCAGCAAAAATACCTGTAACGGTAATTACTGGATTTTTAGGCAGTGGCAAAACCACGCTTATTCGGGAACAATTACAAAATAATCAAGGAAAGCGTATAGCTGTACTTGTGAATGAATTTGGAGAGATTGGTATCGATGGCGATCTCCTACGTTCCTGTCGTGTATGCGATGAGGATGGCAAAGAGATTACTCCCAATATTGTGGAACTGACCAATGGTTGTCTTTGCTGCACCGTGCAGGAAGAATTTTTACCGACAATGCAGGAATTACTCAAAAGACGCGATCGCATTGATTGCATTTTGATTGAGACCTCTGGATTAGCATTACCAAAACCCTTAATTCAAGCCTTCCGTTGGCAAGAGATCCGCAATGGTGCAACCGTTGATGGCGTAATCGCCGTAGTCGATTGTGAAGCTGTCGCTAGCGGACGCTTGGTAAGCAATCTTGAAGCCCTTGATGCTCAGCGTCAAGAAGACCCCAACCTCGATCATGAAACTCCCATCGAAGAGTTATTTGAAGATCAGTTAGCCTGTGCCGATCTGGTGCTATTAACAAAGACCGATCTGGTCGATGCAGAGGCGCAAGCTAAGGTACAGTCATGGTTAAAGCAAGAACTGCGCGATGGCGTGAAGGTGGTGGCTTGTGGCGATGGCAAGGTCAGTTCTGAGATTTTATTGGGCTTTAATGCCGCTGTGGAAGATGATTTGGATGCGCGTCCCAGTCATCACGACGAGGAAGAAGAGCATGAGCATGATGATGACATTAATTCGATTGATATCGTTACGGAACGAGCTTTTGAACCGAGCCAGCTATTAGCTGCTTTGAAGGAAACGATCGCCAAGCAGGAAATCTATCGCATTAAGGGGTTTGTCAATGTTCCTCATAAATCGATGCGAATGGTTCTCCAAGGTGTAGGCGATCGCCTCGAAACCTCCTACGATCGCCTATGGTCTAGCGACGAAACTCGCCAAACGCGCTTGGTATTTATCGGTCAATCTTTAGAGCGATCGCAAATTGAAGCGGCGCTAAGTTTATAGCCATGATGAAGGCGCAACGCGCCTTCATCATGGGATTATTTTTTTGGAATTTTCTCAATTGCAATCTACTACAGCTATTTGTCCTAGTCTTTTTAATGCCACTACCGCCCAAGATGGCATTCTTTCGCGTATTCGTTTACCTGCGGGGGTGATTACTGCTACGCAATGTGAAGCGCTCGTAAAGGTCGTCAATCAATTTGGTAATGGTGAAATCCAAATTACTAATCGGGCTAATCTCCAAATCCGCACTCATCAAGCCCTCTCGGCAGAAGTACTTCTAGATCTACAAGACTATGGATTGGCTTCCAGTAATCCCAACATTGATGGCTTACGGAATATCATGGCTAGTCCCACCGCAGGGATTGATATACAAGCCAAAATCAACACCATTCCTTTAGTTAAGCAATGGAATTTATATCTCGTCAATCATCCTGAACTAGCAATTCTTTCTTCTAAGTTTAGTGTTTGTTTTGATGGTGGCGAGATGATCAATGTTAGCGATCGCCCCAATGATATTGTCTTCTCTGCCTTAGAATTTAGTGGAGAGATATACTTTAGCTTGCATCTTAGTTTTGGCGATCGCGGAGAATCACCATCGCCAGTGGGAGTTTTAATTGCTCCCGATCAAGTAATAGAAGTTCTTGCCACGTTCGCAGATATTTATCGGGAATATACTGACCTCGCTACTGACCTTACTGAGGAAAGATTCAATCAGCAATATTCGCGGCTGCGTCCGCTCCGTTTAAGAGAAATGCTAAAAGACTGGGGTGTCGAACGTTTCCTAAGCGCAGCCACGGAAAGGCTCGGTTATTCCTTACAATCCATTCCCCTTGAGTTACTAGCAAGGGAACACGAGACTCAGCAACGCGATCGCTATCGACATTTAGGAGTTAACCCTCAAAAGCAAAGGGGGCTTTCCTATATTGGTGTAGTCGTTCCCTTGGGAAGGCTCACGGCGACGCAATTGCAGGGATTAGCACTTTTAACCACAAAATATGGTGGTGGGGCTTTGCGACTGACCCCTTGGCAAAATATTCTGCTTACGGATATTGCGGATGTAGATATCGAGCGGGTAACGCAAGGGCTAGCGCATTTGGGTTTGTCGATTTCGGTCAACCATCCCTATGCGGCGATCGCTGCTTGTTCGGGATATAAGGGATGCAAAGCCGCCTTTACGGATACTCAAGCCGATGCTAAAAAAGTTGCCGCCTACTTAGAAAGCTGCATTAAACTCGACTATCCAATTAACATTCATTTCTCTGGCTGTGATAAGTCCTGTGCCCAGCATCACTCCAGCGATATTGCTCTAGTGGGAATCCCCAGCGAGAATGGCGAAACTCATCCTGAAATGTATCGGGTTTATGTAGGTGATGATGGAAATCACTTTGGTAAAGAACTATATGCGGAATATGCAGCTAAGGATTTACCGATACTCATCGCCCAGTTATTGAGAAACTATCAGAATGAGCGTTGTAACTCCACGCAAACTTTTAAGGAATTTGTCAAATAAAAAAGCGGTGCTTTTTTAAACCCAAGAAGAGAAGGTTGGCGCTCCGCGCCAACCTTCTCTTCTTATACCAATTCCCAAAATGGCAACGCCATTTTGGGAATCTCAAAGCCTGACTGGGTTTGTTTTTTAATTCACTGAAGTGTTGTCACACTTTCGTGAATTGGTATTACTTTCAAAAGAGGGTTGCCGCGCTCCACGCGGCAACCCTCTTTTGGGAGTTATGTACTGATACAGTTAACGGCAGCTATAACATACAGGAATATTTAAATATCCAGCTCAGTAATCGCGAGTTTCGAGCCATAAGTCTCGATAAATTCGCGACGGGGAGCCACCTTATCCCCCATCAAAATTGTGAAAATGCGATCGGCTTCAGCAGCATCTTCGATCGTCAAACGTTTGAGCGATCGCGTAGCAGGATTCATCGTCGTTTCCCACAACTGCTGAGGCATCATTTCGCCCAAACCTTTGAATCGCTGAATGTTGTAGTTAGCATTAGCAGGGAAAGATTCGAGCAATGCTTGCAAGTCGCGATCGGTATAGCAGTACTGGGCATTTTTGCCGCGTTCGACCTTATACAGTGGTGGGCAGCCGATATAAATATAGCCGCGATCGAGCAGTTCACGCTGATAGCGATAGAAAAAGGTGAGTAACAAAGTGCGAATATGCGCTCCATCTACATCAGCATCAGCAAGCAGAATGATTTTGTGGTAGCGCAATTGCGACTCATTAAAATCTTCACCCTTAATGCCTAAACCGCAACCCGTAATCAAGGCTTGAATTTCATTGTTCTTATAAATCTTGCTATCGTCGGCTCTCTCAATGTTGAGCACCTTACCACGCAGAGGCAGAATCGCTTGATAATGGCGATCGCGTCCTTGTTTCGCACTGCCACCCGCTGAATCTCCCTCAACAATGAAGATTTCCGACTCTTTGGGATCACGGGAACTGCAATCGGCAAGCTTCCCTGGCAATGTTGAGGACTCTAAGGCTGATTTACGGCGGACTAGCTCGCGGGCGCGACGGGCAGCTTCAGCAGCATTAAAAGCTTGGAGCGCTTTCTCAATAATTGAAGTAGCCACGGCGGGGTGAAATTCTAGATACTCATTGAGGACTTCACCCACAAAGGAGTCAACGATCCCGCGAACTTCAGTATTACCTAATTTGGTTTTAGTCTGTCCTTCAAACTCTGGATCGGTAACCTTAACCGAGATCACTGCCGTCAAACCTTCGCGAACGTTTTCCCCAGCTAGATTTGATTCGCCTTCTTTAATCTTTTTCAGTCGTCTTGCTGTCGCGTTGATCGTCCTTGTGAGAACAGTTTTAAGCCCCTCTAGGTGAGTTCCACCATCGATCGTACGGATATTGTTCGCAAAACCAAGAACGTTATCATTGTAAGAGTCAATGCACCATTGGAGAGCGACCTCGACCACGACATTATCGCGTTCGCCATTGACATAGATAATGTCAGGGTGAATTGCTTCTTTCTCGCGGGTCATGTAGGCAACATATTCGCGAATCCCGCCTTCATAGCAGTAGATATCGGTGCGAACTTCTGTACCTCGGCGATCGCTAAATTCAATTTTTACGCCAGCATTAAGATAGGCAAGTTCCTTGAGACGACTGGCAAGAATGTCATACTCAAATTCAGTTTGGGTGGTAAAAATCTGAGCATCAGGCTTGAAACGCACCTGAGTACCTCGACGTTGGATGGGTTCTTCGCTTTTGCTAGCGATTAGCTCCGTAACAGGAAATCCCCTTTCGTAACGCTGTTTATAGACCTTTTCTAATCTCCATACCGATACTTCCACCCATTCCGATAGAGCATTGACGACGGAAATACCCACGCCATGCAATCCTCCTGAGACCTTGTAGCCGCCATCGCCAAATTTGCCCCCTGCATGGAGAACGGTTAGCACGGTTTCGAGGGCGGATTTTCCTGTCTTGGGGTGAGTGTCGGTAGGAATACCACGTCCGTTATCGGAGACACAAACTGAGCCATCGGGCAGAAGCTCCACTAAAATGCGATCGCAATGACCTGCAAGGGCTTCGTCTACGCTGTTGTCAACGACCTCAAAAACTAGGTGATGTAATCCTTTTGGCCCCGTTGTGCCGATATACATCCCAGGTCGTTTACGAACTGCTTCTAGACCCTCAAGTACTTGGATCTGATTGGCATTATAAGTTTCTGTAACGAGCTCAGGCATGAAGGTAAACAACTCCAGAAATATGTCGCTTGCAAGAGGACTTTAAGAAAAACTTTGAGAACGCTCTTGATGGTGTTTTAGGATGTATTTTGAGTAAAGATTCAAAAACACTCTGCCATTATAGCTTAAAAGCCTTACAGATATATCAAAACCATCTCAGATCGAGTTTTTATAGACCTCCTGCGATCGAAAAAACTTAAATAAAAAGATCGGCGGTGTTTTGCACTTCCGATCTTTTTATTTCTTTTTATTTCTTTTTATTTATAGCTGCCGCCAACTGTGTCAGGACATAAAACTCAAAAGAGGATTACCGCGCGGAGCGCGGTAATCCTCTTTTGAGTTTTGATTTTATTTGCCTTAGCGATCGGTACAAGCCCAAACAGCAATCTCACAGCTAGAGTTGCCACAACTCTCAAGGGCAGCAGCTTTAGCTGTATATTCATCCGCATTCCAAGCCCAACCTAAATATCCGCCTCCTTTGGCGACAGCACCACAAGCGTTAGCAAACCAAACTTTGACAGAACAATTACTACCACACTGAGACAAAGCTGCATCTTCTGCTTCAGCTTGACTATTGTAGTTATAGGCATAACCATAAGCATTTCCAGAGCCTGTAGCAACTGCTCCATACTTATCACCTGCAAACGCAGCCCCAGCCCCAAAGCCTTCAACTAGAAGAAAAGCGGCGGCAACAAATCCTAGATACTTTTTCATAAATATTCTCCAATATTTCTCAATGTGAGATTAGTTGTTGTTGGTCATTAGATACTTGTGAGATGATTCGCAGATCCCTTTTGGAAATATATATTAAGCTATGTCTAAACTTTTTTGACGTAATATGCCCTGTTTGCGCCTAAATTATTAATTATTAATCGCCTTAATCAATTACCCAAAGAGCATTGTGGGTAATTACCTCAGCCTAATTAAAATCCAGATCTAAAACCTGCGGCGCACGCTGCGCGTGCGCCGCAG
>NZ_ALWB01000110.1 GCF_000332215.1 Pseudanabaena biceps PCC 7429 | reverse complement strand
GTTTGATTTTGAAGCTACTTGCGTTAGGGAAAAATAAAACCCAAGAAGAGAAGGTCGGCGCGAAGCGCCGACCTTCTCTTCTTGGGTTTGGAGCTATAAATTGTTCGGAAAATTAAAAATCAAAATCTGAGATTGTATCGCCCGTTAATCGGGCGGTACGAGCTTCTAGGTTTTAAGTAGCTGCTTATTAATAGTGCTAAAAATACGCTAGGGTAGAGGGGAGAGCAGTTATTACCAATTACGAACTTCTTTCTTGTTTACCCTGTTAGCTCCTATGTCCCATCCCATTTTTGTCCTCGCTTCCGCATCTCCTACTCGCAAGAGCATTTTAGAAAATGCGGGTATCAAACCAATTGTCCGAGTTAGTCACTTTGACGAAGATGCGATTCAGGTGAGCGATCCGATGTCCTTGGTGCTGACCCTAGCACAGTGCAAGGCAAAGGCGATCGCCTCAGAATTTACGGGACAGAATGCGCTAATTATGGGCTGTGACTCGATCATGTATCTTAACGGCATGATTTACGGTAAACCTGACTCCAAAGAAATCGCGATCGCCACATGGCAAAAGATGCGGGGTAACTATTGCGAACTCTATACGGGGCATTGTTTGATTGATGCCAAGAATCAACGTTCGGCAATGCGCTATGGCGTGACTAAAGTATATTTTGCGGATGCTACGGATGCAGAAATTTTGACCTATGCCGAATCTGGCGAACCCTTGTGCTGCGCAGGATGCTTTACGATGGAAAAGATGGGGGGCTTGCTTATTGAAAAGATCGAAGGCTGTCATACCAATGTGTTGGGATTGAGCCTGCCAATTTTACGACAACTTTTAGCGGAGCTAGGCTATAGCATTCGGTTTAGTACTAATGGAACTGCGATCCAATGAATAGCGCCAATCGCAATACAGTCTGGGCAAGCATCGTTGCCGAAGAACTCTATCGGTCGGGAGTGCGGACAGTATGTATTTCTCCAGGATCGCGATCTACGCCACTGGTAATCGCTTTCGCCGAAATGCGCGATCGCTTTCCCGACTTGCAGCTTTTGGTACATATTGACGAGCGATCAAGCAGCTTCTTTGCCCTAGGCTTAGCCAAGGTGCAAAGGGCTCCTGTAGCTCTTCTTTGTACTTCGGGGACAGCCGCTGCTAACTATTATCCTGCCATTATTGAGGCTTATTATAGCCGCATTCCCCTCGTCGTCTTAACTGCCGATCGCCCTCCTGAAATGCGCGATTGTGGTTCGGGACAAACGATCGATCAGATTAATATTTATGGGAAATATGTGCGTTACTTCTTTGAAGTAGGCACACCTGAGATTCTTGGGTTGCGTTTGCGTTACCTGCGATCGCTCGTTAGCCGTAGTGTGAGTATGGCGCTTGGCAAAGGTGACGATCCCGCAGGGGCGGTACATCTTAATTTTCCTTTTCCCGATCCAATGCCACCGATTCCCGTTCCTGAGGATATACCCGACGATCTAGAACTGAGTAGTCCCGAAGCGGTCTTTGGGAATCCATCGGGCGGAGCCTATAGTCAAGTGATTACAGGAATGCGTTCGTTAGGTATGGATGCGATCGCCACCATTGCCAATCAAATTATCAGCCATCCTAAAGGGGTGCTTGTCGTGGGCGTATACGATTCACCACCAGAATTTTTAGAGTCTGTACGCCATCTGGCAAGAGCGACGGGCTATCCCTTACTGATTGAAGCTACAGGAGCAAGTCGTCATAATGAGATCGGACATTACGATAGCTTTTTGCGATCGGCAAACTTCTGTAACACCCATGTTCCGCAAATGGTGATTCGCTTTGGCGCAATGCCTACTTCCAAAAGCTATCTCGTCTGGTTACAGAAACATATTAATTGTCAACAAATCGTCGTCGGTAGCACCAATAGCGATCCCACCCATGGTATTACCCAATCGCTCAATGTCCATCCCGTCAACTTTTGCGAACAATTAGCCTATTACTTAGAGAACTATGCCCAGCCCATGTGGCAAGACAAGCAATGGCGATTAGATTTTGAATTAGCCGAAAGCATTACTGAAGATGTAATTAATAAATCCCTAGTAACGATTGATGAATTATTCGATGGGAAGGTTTATGCGGAACTTGCCGAACTTCTTCCCGCGCATACCTATATTTATGTGGCAAGCAGCACCCCTATCCGCGATCTTGATACATTTTTCCATAGCGATCGCCCAATTACGGTTCTAGCCAATCGCGGCGCTAATGGCATCGATGGAACTCTGTCGAGTGCCCTCGGTGCGGCATGGGGATGCGATCGCCCCATGGTGCTCATTTGTGGTGATCTTGCCTTCTACCACGACCTCAATGGACTGCTCGCCGCCAAAAAATACCCTATTTCTCTCACAGTGATTCTCTTAAATAACGATGGTGGCGGTATTTTCGATCTATTGCCCATTTCTCAATTCGAGAATACCTTTGAGGAATTCTTCGGTACGAGTCATGCGCTCGATTTTGCGCCGATCGTCTCCGCCTATGATTGCGAACATATCCTCATTAGAGATTGGCGAGATTTCCGCAATTCCGTAACTAATTCTTTAAATAGCCAAGGAACGCAAGTTTTAGAGATTAAAAGCGATCGCAAACGGAATAAAGAACTCCATTTTGCCATTTGGGATCGGGTCATCGAAAGTTGTGATCGCCAATTTATGCCACCTCACTAAGTAGCTAGGCATAATTAAAAACCAAAACCTAGAAGAGCGTACCGCCCGTGTAGCGGACGGTACGCTCTTCTAGGTTTTAAGGCTACTTAATACCAATTCACGAAAGTGTGACAACACTTTTGTGAATTAACAGCAATTACCGATCAAACGAACTACAAAGAAATCCTTGAAAGCGTTACAAAGCAACGCTTTCAATAATTTCCTTGGTTTGGGTTTGAGCGCAAAGCGCTGTAAGAAATGGCTACTCCGTTTCTTAACTTACGTGAATTCAGGATAATTTGAAACGGGGTTTGAGAAAGGGTTTGCGTAGCAAACCCTTTCTCAAAACCCAAAAGTAAAAGCCTTGCTACGCAAGGCTTTTACTTTTGGGTTTTTAAAATTTGTCAGCTTAACCCGAACTGACGTTAATTATTCACTGGGAAGGGAGTAGTACACTTGGCGGCAGCTATAAATCTCAAGTTTAGACTCGAAAAATTCTGCGAGTATGGCGTTCCATCCACTAAAAGATAAGTGGCGGTGCGAAGCACCGCCACTTATCTTTTGTTTTTTTGTACCTAAATATGCAAGACATAGAAAAGGCTACCAAAGGTAGCCTTTTCTATGCGATCGCTATAGTTTTACGAAATGAGAGCAATTTTGACTAAGTTTAAATCGCTTCTACACGCATCAAAACTTGACCATATTCAACTGGTTGAGAATTATCTACGAGAATTTCCACAATCTTGCCAGAAGACTCCGATTCGATTTCATTCATCAACTTCATCGCCTCAATAATACAGACAGTGCTGCCTTTTTTGACGGTATCGCCAATCTCGACAAACGGTGCATCATCGGGAGATGGAGAGCGATAGAACGTGCCAACCATTGGCGAAGTTATTTCTATCAGCTTTTTAGTAGGAAGAGAATCAGCGATCGTAGGTGTTGGAGCTACAGGACTCGTCGGTGGATTTTCGATCGCCGTAGTTGTCGCTGGTGCTGCGGTGATGGTAGCAGGAACTTGTGGTGCAGCTACCATCCTAGTTTCGCTTTTGCGAATACTCAAACGAACATCGCCTGATTCTAGCGTTAATTCGGTAATATCCGTCTTATTTAGAATCGTGACTAGCTCACGTACTTGTTCTAAGCTAAATTCCACCTAATTTTCACGCCCCAAATACGTGTCTTCACGAGTATCAATTTTAATGCGATCGCCGATATTCACAAATAAAGGAACATTGATCGATGCGCCAGTTTCTACCTTAGCGGCTTTGCTGCCGCCAGTTGCAGTATCACCTTTTAGCCCAGGATCGGTTTCGATAACCTCTAATACGACTGTGTTAGGTAATTCAACATCAATCACCCGCTCACCCCAGCGCACGACATTAACTTCCATGCCTTCCTTGATATATTTGACACGGCTGCCGATCTGAGCAGTAGTCAAATTTGCTTCTTCATAGCTCTGCATATCCATAAAGACATAATCATCACCATCTTTATAGGTATGCTGCATGGAGCTTTTTTCTAGAACCGCTTGAGGAACCATTTCCCCAGCTCTGAAGGTTCTTTCTAAGTTTTTACCTGTCATGGCGCTTTTTAGCGTGGTGCGTACAAATGCCGAACCTTTGCCAGGCTTTACGTGTAAGAATTCAACTACACGCCAGACTTCGCCATCAAGTTCAATTGTTACGCCGGGTCGAAAATCGTTACTAGAGATCATTGCAGATTGAGTAATAGCCAAATGTAATTTTAGCCTAGCGATGTAACCTTTGCGACAAAAACAAATAAAAAACCAGAAGATGAGTGGCGGCGCTTTGCGCCGTTACTCATCTTCTGGTTTTGCGTTCGCTAGTTTTGTCACACTCTCGTGAATTAAAGACCAAACTCAGTGGCAATGCCCAAAAATTTCTCTGGGTTTTATTCAAGCTCAAAGCGCTGTAGAGAAAATTGCTATAGAATTGAGTTTTTAGAGGAGCGATCATCCCATGTCAGTAAAAAAAGAGTTTAGTAGTTTTGATGCATTACTAGAAAGTTCAAAAGTACCTATTTTGGTGGATTTTTACGCGCCTTGGTGTGGTCCTTGCCAATTGATGACGGGGATTTTGGATAGGGTGAGCGAGGAAATGAAAGATAAGGTGCAGATTGTGAAGATCAATACTGATAACTATCCTGATCTAGCCTCTCAATATAGGGTTTTTGCTCTACCAACTTTAGTTTTATTTAAAGATGGCGAACCCGTAGATCGGGTCGAGGGGGTGATTCAATCCGATCAATTGTGCGATCGCATAGGGCCTTACTTATAAGCTACCCCAGAGCTAAAAATGGTATAGCCATTTGGGATAAAAAAGAGTCGGCACTTAGTGCCGACTCTTTTTTATAGATTAGGTTTATAGATTAGGATCGATTCCTAATTCGCGTAACTTTGCAGCCAATGCTTCAGCACGTTGATATTCTCTTTCAGCACGCATACGTTCTTGCTCAGCTTTTTCAGCATTCCACAAGAGCAGGTTGCTATCTTTGTCCCACCATCTTAGCCAGCAGGTGGTAGTGAGCATTCTTGTCCCTGACCATACGCCAAGAAACAAATTTAACTCGGCTATCCATACGCGACCATGCTCATCCTTGGGTTGAATCACATAATAGCCATTTTGTAAAACTCTTACTTCAAGATTTTGGACATAGGGATCGTAGGTGACATAGACAGGAACCTGCAAAATCTGCTCATAGAAATAAAGCTTGCCGTAGGGTGGCGTGGAGCGCACTGAAAACTCGCCGCCATCAGTATCAGATAAAAACTCCATAACAATACTGACAGCACTACCTTCACGGTATGGCGTATAGCTGCGGCGAATTACGCCTTCATCACTGGGATAAACATGAGGAACATATAGCCAATCTGGAGCTTTGACCACAATTTGTTTGTTGACTGTGGCTACTAAGCCAAAGTTAGAGACTATAAGAGCATTAGCCCCAATTAGATTGGCGGCAACTAGCGCCTCGGTAAGAGCCGCCGCTAATAATGGTTGTTGTTCGTTTTCCACGGGATCGTCTGGTAAAACATAGTCTGCGGGTAGTGGTTCCCAATTAATTGGGGGTTTGGTGGCGATCGCATTAACTGGAATGACCATAACTTGACCTCTGGCGATAAGGACTTAATTAGACGAGGCAATTTCCTAGATCTGCTAGCAGTTCTTCACGGTGTAAATTGCGTCCAATGATCACTAGCTGGTTATTTATAGATTTACCACGATCATCGGTTTTGAGTTCATAACGTTTACCGCTAAGCTGAAATACATAGCGATTGTCAATATTGGCAAAATTTAAGATGCCTTTGGCTCGAAATACATCTATGGGTAGTTTTTTATCAAGGAAGTTTTGAAACTTATCCAGATCGAACGGGCGATCGCTTTGAAATGAGATCGAAATAAACCCATCATTTTCTAGGTGATCGGAATGGTGATGATGTTCATGGTGATGATGCTCGTGATTACATTCGGGATCGTGGCAATGTTCATGGGTGTGAGCATCGCCATGATCGTGATGGGCGTGATCGTGATGGCTGCGATCGTGGCTAGCCTGTTGCGTCGAGGCGATCGCTGATTGGTCAATCTCGATGTCAAGAATTAATGGCAGGGGCACAACTCCTAATTGCGATCGCAAAATTCTTGCTTTAGTCTTAGTTTGATTGATGTAAGTTTCAAGATCTTGCAGCTTTGTTTCGGAAACTAGATCGGTTTTATTCAAAATAATGATGTCGCCATACATAATTTGGGAGTAGGCTGCATCACTATTGAAATGCTCAGCGGTAAATGCTTCAGAATCAACTACAGTCAAGATCGAATCGAGGCGAGTTAAGTGTTGTAACTCCGTCCCCAAGAAGGTTAAGGCAATTGGTAAGGGATCGGCAACGCCTGTAGTTTCGACGATCATGTAGTCAATGCGATCTCCTCTTTCGAGAACTTTGTAAACAGCATCAACCAGCCCATCATTAATGGTGCAGCAAATACAACCATTGCTCAGTTCCATCATGTTCTCATCAACTGAGATCAGCAACTGGCTATCGATATTGATATCCCCAAATTCATTTACTAAAACCGCAACCTTTAAATCCTGTTGGTTTTGTAAAATGTGGTTGAGCAAAGTGGTCTTACCACTTCCTAAAAAACCTGTGATGATTGTAACTGGCATTCCCCGTTTGGGGATATCCACATCAATAGCCTCTGGTGCAACTTCTTGTGTAGTAATGCGATCGGCGGAAGTGGGCATGGACTTTGCATAGAAATAACTGTAACCACCATTTTATAGCCTTTCCCAGTAGTTATGTCCTTAGAACCGCAAAGATGAGTAGCGACGCGAAGCGTCGCCACCCATCTTTGCGGTTGTTATATAACTACAGTCACCTGACTGAGGACAAATCAAACCCCAAGAATTGATTGGTGGCGCTTCGCGCCGCCAATCAATTCTTGGGGTTTATGTCCTAGTACACTTGGCGACAGCTATACAATGCAAAAGCGCAATCCAAAAGCATAATCCAAAAGTGCAATCCAAAAGTGCAATCCAAAAGCGCAAGGTCATAATTTTGACATTTACTTTCAGAGTTTTATATTCTAACTTTAATGAGCTATAGCTATAGTTAGCACGGATTGCCATGTCAGTTTCAGAATCTCGTATTGTTCCTTGTATTGAAGATATTCTCGCATCCTTAGAAGTTCGCCTTGAATTAGAGGAATCTAGTCATAAATTGCCCCTAACGCGATCGCTAGAGAAATGTTTATTGTTTGCTGAGGCTAATAAGTACGACGATCTGCATGAATTGCTCAAGCAAGAGGCCTATGGCTACAGCAACCCTGCACCTAACTATCGATATGTACAGTTAAGCTACTTTGATGTTGGTGGTCAGATGGTTAATGGTTTGAGTCAGTACAGTAGTTATCCTTTGGTCACTGGCGTTAATAAATTGGAACTACACCTAAAAAATGGACTGACATTGATGTTGCCTAAGCAAATTTTGGCTTTCTTGTCGAAAGTCTCGGGGCGTGAGGTAGATACGGGCTATCTCTCTCCACCAGCAATCAGTAATCTTTTGGATATTATTCGCCATGAAATCGCTGGTGAAATCACCCGAAAAATTTCCAAAAGGGCAAGCTAGCTAAATCCATTCAAGTTTTAGTGATGGCATTAATCTTTGCAGATTTTTGAGGGATTTTCCTTGCCAAGGTATGACTTCAGAGCCTTGAACGATGATACTAATAGTTTCTTTTTGCCGAACCTTGATCACAAACTTAGATAAAATATTAATACCTGAACTATTTAGGAATTCTAATTGACAAAGATTTAGTTTGATTTTTTTTGGAGGTTCTTCCAGTGATTTTTCTAAAATCTGAACGATTGGTGCATATTCCTCCGTACCCGCTAAACGTAACGAACCTTGACAATAGATAGCCATTTCTGAGGGCTCATACCAAACGCGATAATCGTCTCCTTTCACTTCCATTCTTTCTCTTCTCCTAATACTTCCTAATACAAAAATCCAATTAATCTTTTCTAAAAAAATTCCTAAAAAAACTTCCTAGTTTATGCGCTGAAGATATGGCTAAATTGGTAACTGTATCATTGTAGTGACCATAACTATATCTATGTTATTTGGAGACTGTTCAAACTTCCATCCTAAAACTGCTTCATAGTCCATGATCATTGTCAAATACCCAAGCCCTGAACTTGCGTCATTATCGTTATCAACGCTTTTTTCGACTTGATTGATGTACATTTCACCAATGTCACTAGTGGTGAGTTCTTGTAGGTAAGATTGGAAGTTGGCGATCGCATCTTGGTGAACGGAGTTTTTGGATAAAAATATGAGGCGATCGCTAAACAAATGGACTTCTAGATTAACGGGTTGCCCCGCAGTTTTATCGCTATACTTCATTGCATTTTCCAGCAATTCGTTGGCAACAAAACTAACGGCAGAACGAATTTCTGTTTGTTTATTTAAGGCTGCACTAGTATCACCTGGAAAAAAATTCTTAACATAATCTCCCAAAAAGTCAGCCGAAAGCCCATTTGTCTTCCATCGTAGCTGAATTGGCAATGAGGATGGCGAAAATCCCAGAACTAAAAATTCGCTTCTTTCCGAAAAGTCTTCTGTAAATTCTCCAAATATTTGCGCCATAATTAACGCCACTTTTACTGCTTTTATAGTTGTTCGGCTCTTTCAAGAGTTTGCATATTTGACAAAGCCTTAATAAACCTATGCTCTCTTTTACTATGTTTAGGGACACGATGCAACCTCATAAGGAGCTAAGGCATAATTAAAAACACAGGCGGTAAGCTCTTATCAAACCCCTAAGGATGAGTGGCGGCGCGAAGCGCCGCCACTCATCCTTAGGGGTTTAACCTTACGTTGTTATAAAATTGCAAAACTAACTGTCTAACGATAAAACTAAATGTCTGACCAAAGCGCTCAAAATGATATTCGCGATCGCGGCGATCGCTCAGTCGAGCAGTGGTTTATCTGTAAACGTGATACAGGTATATGTGAAATTATTAAGGCTGACAATAAGGAAAGTATTGCTAATTCTGTTGAAACTTGGGGCGGGTTTGCCTCTCAAGGTGAAGCGATCGCTAAACGGATCGGGCTCATCCGTGCGGGAAAATGTCAACCGCTTTAGATAAGTAGCTAGGCGCAATTAAATATAAAACCCAAAAACCTGTGGTGCAAGCTGCGCTTGCGCCACAGGTTTTTAATCTGGATTTTAATTATGCCCAGCTACTTAGCAGGACAAGATGACATGAAGATGGTGCTATTGATGATATTCGATAAACTTTTAAAAGCCTTGCAAAGCAAGGCTTTTAAAAGTTTATCGATGTAGCCATGAGGCGGTAGTATAATACGGGACTACTTTTGTGGGAATTTTTACGTCATGATATCCGTTTCCGCTCGATTTGAAGAACTGCGAGCTAAAGGTCAAGCCGCGCTGATTCCATTCATTACGGCTGGCGATCCTAATTTAGAGACCACAGCCAAGGCTTTGCGGGTTTTGGATCGGAACGGCGCGGACATGATTGAGTTGGGGGTGCCCTATTCCGATCCCCTAGCAGATGGTCCCGTAATTCAGGCAGCGGCAACTAGGGCTTTGCAAAAAGGGACAACCCTTGAAAAGGTTTTGGATGTGGTCAGGACGGTTGCGCCCGAACTCCGATCGCCCATTATTTTATTTACCTATTACAACCCGATTTTAAATATTGGGGTGGAAAAATTTTTACAAACGATCTATGAGGCTGGAGTCCGAGGGTTAGTCGTTCCCGATCTGCCGCTTGAAGAATCCCATGTTTTGCTGGAGCCAGCCCAAAAAGCAGGTATCGAGGTGATTTTATTGATTGCTCCGACTAGTCCTCCCGATCGCTGTGCAGCGATCGCCGAAAAGTCACAGGGCTTTATTTATGTGGTGAGTGCCACGGGGGTCACAGGAGTTCGTACCGAGGTTGCTAAGGGGGTCAAGACAATGATCGAGCAACTCAGAGTAATTACGGACAAACCGATCGCCGTTGGCTTTGGAATCTCCCAGCCCGAACATGCTAAGCAAGTCATTGATTGGAATGCGGATGGAGCGATCGTGGGTAGCGCGATGGTGAAGAAGTTGGCTGAGCCTGATGGCGGACTCCATGCGATCGCGGAACTTTGCAAAACTCTTAAACAATCTATCAGTAGAGATTAGGAGTTAGAGATTAAGGCTTATGAATATTTTGATCGGTGTGGGCATTGCGATCGCGGGCTTAGGTGGCTTTGTCCTCTTTCTATGGCTTTTGTTTGAATGGCAATACAAAACTCGCCAAGGCAATTTGCTAGAGTTTGACAGCGGGGTTTGGCAATTTCTGACCTATGAGCCAGAGCATTATCGTTTGGAATTACTTCTAACTGCGACCAATCACACCCGTAATCTTGATGTATTTCTGGTAGAAGTAAATCCTATACTGTCTCTGCTATCCAGCGATAATCTCGACGAAATCCATAGTAAGGTACAACTGCGATCGCGCCATCCCAATACGGGCAGTCGTAATGATAATTATTGGGAGTCCTATATTGTCAATCCCAACCAGAGTACGGGAGTGGAGATTCAGATCGACCTGAGCGGCAAGAATCTCGAAGAACTGAAAACTGCATGGGTACGCGTTTGCTACACCATCTATGGACCAGCGGGACGCGAAGAAAAAATTAAACACTGCATTATCCCCCTACAGTTTCCCGATGCAAATCAAAGGGAGCGCTGGCGACCAACCCCCGATGCGGATGTATTGCCAATTCGTACTCATATTCTTTCTGCTGGAGATAACCCTGTAGAAGTCATGCAAAGGTATGTGATTAGCCATGCCCAAGCTGGAGATATTGTGACGATCGCTGAAACCCCGATCGCGATTATGCAGGGTAATTTCTATCATCCCAGCGATATCAAGCCTCAATGGTTAGCCAAGCGCCTTTGTTATTACTTTAAAAGTACCTCTAGCCTTGCCACAGCCTGTGGTTTGCAATCCTTAATCAATGAGTCGGGTGCATGGCGCGTTGCCTTTGCCTTTGTAGTCGGTTCGCTGGCTAAGGCAATATTTCGCGTACCTGGAGTGTTTTATATGCTTGCGGGCGAGCAGGCGCGATTGATTGATGATGTGACTGGTACTTTGCCCCCCTACGATCAATTTATTGTCTTAGGACCTAAAAATCCTCAAGCAGTAGTCGATGAAATTAAAGCTGGTACGGGACTAGAAGCAGCGATCGTGGATGTAAACGATCTACGGCGGGTTAAGGTCTTAGCTTCTACGTCAGGCGTATCTGAAAACTTGCTCAATCAAGCTCTATTAATGAACCCTGCGGGTAATGCTGCTGAACAAACACCAATAGTTTTAATTCGCCCCAATACGCCTACCTAATACCAATTCACGAAAGTGTTGTCACACTTTCGTGAATTAAAAACGAAACCTAGTAAGGGTTTTCAAGTTAAGAAATGGCTACGCCATTTTGAGCTTTGGTATTATAAATACAAATAAAAAAAGCGGTGCAGAGCACCGCTTTTTTTATTTGTATTTATGGCAGTTTAGGATACTGGCGAAAATTGGGTTTGCGCTTTTCTAGAAAAGCCTGTTTACCCTCCTGAGCCTCTTGAGTCATATAAAACAACAGGGTGGCATTCCCCGCCAACTCCTGAATTCCCGCTTGTCCGTCACAATCGGCATTAAATGCAGACTTGAGACAACGAATCGCCAGAGGACTCTTATCTAAAATTTCTTGAGCCCATTGGATGCCTTCAGCTTCCAATTTTTCGATGGGTACAACCTTATTGACTAAACCCATTTCTAGGGCTTCTTGGGCATCGTATTGGCGGCAGAGGTACCAAATTTCTCGTGCTTTTTTCTGACCGACTAGTCTGGCTAGATAAGATGCGCCAAAACCACCATCAAAGCTGCCTACCATTGGTCCCGTTTGACCAAAAATAGCATTATCAGCGGCGATCGTGAGATCGCAAACGACATGTAGTACATGACCGCCGCCGATCGCATAGCCAGCAACTAGAGCAATAACGGGTTGAGGCATCGTGCGAATGAGTCGTTGCAGGTCGAGTACGTTCAAACGCGGCACGCCAGACTCGGAAATATAGCCACCATCACCGCGCACTTTTTGATCTCCCCCCGCACAAAAGGCATATTTACCGTCAGGGGCAGGTCCTGCTCCTGTCAGCAAAACTACGCCAATCTCAATATCTTCTCTAGCATCGGCAAAGGCGGCGATCATTTCCACGATCGTTTTAGGGCGAAAAGCATTACGCACATGGGGACGATTGATCGTAATTTTGGCGATCCCATCAGCTTTGTGATAGAGAATGTCTTCAAATTCGGCGGCGAGTTGCCAGTCGGTCATGGTTTTGGAAGAAAAAAGTACAGGGATTCATCTTATCAAAAGTTATCTTATACCAAAGCTGAAAATGGCTACGCCATTTTCAGCTTTGGTCAGAATCGTTGGGGTGGCTCCGCCGCCCCAACGATTCTGGTTTTATATTTGGTGCTTCATTAAATCGCAAGTCCCTAAGGTTTTGAGATTCAAAAAATGGCGTTGCCATTTTTTGAATTGGGATTACTTAGAGTCGAAGCGGTGCTGTTAAATTTTGTCAGCGATCATGTATACAGGAAATAAAGTATTAAGCTATACATGTATACATCATAGCTAGGATTGATTTCAGGAGAAGATCGTAATGATTATTGTATGGAATAGCTTTTTCTTAGGAGTTATTTCTGCTTTTGCCTGCTCTAGCTTAGCTTTGTGGGTAATGGTAATGCTTTCGTTGGGGAAATCTCCTTTGCAATTTAAGTAGACATGGGCACTCGAAATTTCTATGAAGCTATATGAAACTAAGGGAGAGACATTACTTTAACCGTGATGTCTTTCCTTATTATGGGTTTTACCATGACGATTGTATAGACGATTGCTATAATTGAAGTCTCAAATTTTTTAAGTAAGGGCAAATAATGGCAACTCCCCACAGGACAAAACAGGTAAATCTTCGTTTTCCCCTGCCTTTATTAAGCCAAATCAAATCTCAAGCTGATGCAAAACAACAGGCGATCGCTGATTGGATCTTAGCTGTCGTAAGTCGCGAATTTGTCCCAGCCGCAGAGCCATCACCAGAGCCAGAGCAATCGGTCGTAGAGTCAGAAACAGCCCCATTTACCTTGCATCCCGAACTGCTAACCTATGTGGAAAGTAGTTTAGCGCCTTTGTATTCTCAAATTAGTGAATTGAGGACACAGTTGGGGGAGTCCAAAGCCTGATTGACCAAGGGAAATCCAGTCAGGCAAATAATTATGTCCCTCAAGAAGATCGTGCAGATCGCCGCAGTCAAGCACCTGCTAGTGGGGTTAGTTCTTTCGCTAATGCCAAACCATTATTTAACTCTTTAGCAGGCTTTGCTTTAGAGGTGGGCGATCGCCTAATGATCAATGGCGAAGAAGTAATTTTTAAAGGATGGGTCGATCAATCGCAGACAGCGATCGAGGTAAAGGCGATCGCCGATCCCTCTTCAGTCAAAAAAATTCGCGCTAAAGAAATCAAAAGCCTGTCACGATCGCAGGATCTTGATAATGTCGAGCGGTCAGTCCCTCAATCCCCAGAGCCATCGGGTGATCATCGTGAAGCTCAGTCAAGGACGGCGGAAAACTTAGACCCATCTCCTTCCGAATCAGCCGATAAGGAAAATGGCGCGGATATTCCTTTGAATGATCTTAGGGACAACCCTCAAGCGTCAGCAGCTAGCGATCGCCATGAAGTATCAGAGGAAGTTATCGAAAAGCCCAAAGAACCTGAATATAACGCTTGGGAAGTCTGGACTTATTTAGAACGTCAACGGGTAAAAACCTTAAAACTGCTTAATACATTTCAGGCAGAATGGGAAGCAAATCGCTTTGTCCGTGAAGCTGAACGCAGTGCGCCGCCTAACTTGCGAGTGCATTATGAGGTGCGCCCGATCTGGCTAGATGAAGAAGAAATTAAACGCTCTTATCAAAATGCCGCCAGCTCCTATACATCTCCTGATGCTCGGGATGAGAGCCATCACGAAGAATATGAGGATGCGATCGATGTGGAGGTGGTTACAGAGTCATTGTAAAATTCTTAACAATACAAAAAATATTATTTAGATTATTTGGAGAAAATTATGGGAGAACTAGCAAATGCAATGATCCTATCGATGGTATTGATTCCCGTCGGTATTGCCTTTGGATACTTTTTACTAAAGCTACAGGGCGAAGAACAAGAAGAAGCTTAATTGTTATCTTTTTTCGTTGTCTTTTTTATAGAAGTGAGACAAAAGCGGTGCTAAGCGCCGCTTTTGTCTTTTTTAATAAAAATCTCTTACAGCAATTATCGATCAAACGAACCACAAGGAAATTTTTGAAAGCGTTGCTTTGCAACGCTTTCAAAAATTTCCTTGGTTTGGGTTTGAGCGCATTGCGCTATAAGTAACGTGAGTTCGGTTTAAGCTGGCAAGTTTTAAAAGCCCAAAAGTAAAAGCCTTGCTACGCAAGGCTTTTACTTTTGGGCTTTGAGAAAGGGTTTGCTACGCAAACCCTTTCTCAAAGCCCGTTTCAAATTATCCCGAACTCACATTAAGTAGCTAGGCGCAATTAAATATAAAATTCCGATCACATTATATTAAACATTGCAGGCGCACAATGACTCAGACTATCGATCTCTCCGCAACAGGAGAATTTTTATCCGTTAGCGATCTAAAAAAGTTGCATGGTTTTACCGAGTCTGCGATCGAAAAATTTTTAGGGGAATGTGATGCGAATCAGCCTAACCCTAAATCAAAAAGTACTAAACCCGTTAAGCTTTACAGTGCAGCAAGGGTAGACAAGGTTTTACATGACGAGCTATTTATTGAATGGCAAACCAAAAAGAAAACAGCGTCTTCTAAACGTAGTAAACCCATTGAGGCAACAATCGAAGCTGTAGTTGCAAATTTGGACTCTAATGTCTCTGAAATAGTCACTGAAGCAACTGAAGTCACTGAGGCGATCGCAGACAAAAAAACTCTTGCTTTTGATTTTGATTTAGGGTTAGGTGAACTAGTGACCGCCGATTGGTGCGAGTTTGCTTGGGAAAATTTTCAGGTTGATGGCGATCGCAATTTTTCGGAAGAGGAAAAATTACATGCAGTTACTACGGTCAACAAAATGCTCGCAGCGGCTTATTGGTTTTCCCCTGAATTGTTCTTCGATGCTTTTACTCAACCAATTAAGAAGAACGATCAAAACGTAAATCTAGAGTCATTAGCAAAGGGCTATAAAGAAGAGATCCTTGCCAAAGGATTTAAGGGAATCCCGTTGGTGACTTTTATGATTCGCGATCGCCAAGACAACACAAAAGTAATGCTCGATTCTGCCCCCTACAAATTGATGGCGATCGCTGATTTATATAAATTAGGTTCCCTTCCTGCTGATTTTAGGATTCCTGTCTTTGATCTGAAAAAATTGAAATCGATGGTAAGAGATAAGTATGGCGCTAATCTAGATTTTGCCCTGAAATACGCGATCGCAGGTGGCGAACTCGGGCGTGATTTTGCCCTGAGGGAAATTTCGCGAAATTGGCTCACTAGTCTTTGTACTGGTATCTCTGTGCCTCTCTGATACCAATTCACAAAAGTGTGACAACTCTTTTGTGAATTAAAAAAAACAAAACCTGTAGCGCACGCTGCGCGTGCGCTACAGGTTTTGTTTTTTTAATTTATCAAGTTAAGAAATGGCGTAGCCATTTCTTAACTTTGCATGACTTCTCAACCATGCTCTAAAAAATAAATCAGCTTAAGGCTAAAACTTCCGTATCAATCGCGATCGGATGACTTAAGTCTATATCGGGGGGATTTTTAGCAAGCTCACTGATCGGCATTTGATATATCGGATGTATCCAATCGGCGGCAATTTCGGCAAGGGGCAGTAAAACGAAAGCGCGATCGCCCATGCGTGGATGGGGTAAAACTAGCTCTGGCTTATCTAAGACGCGATCACCATAAAGCAACAAATCGAGATCTAAGGTTCTTGCGCCCCAACGTTCTCGCCGCTCGCGCCCAAAGATTTGTTCGGTATAGAAAAGGGCTTGTAAAAGTTGCAGGGGGGGTAAACTCGTTCTTAAAACCGCACAACCATTGATATAGTCTGGCTGGGGATCTGCATTGGGTAAAACGATCGCCTTAGTCCGATACCAACGGGAAACCCTCACCACCTCGATTTCTGGAAGGGTTGAGAGTTGCGCGATCGCAGCTTGGACAATTTTCTCGGGGTCACCTATCGTACTGCTTAGATTACTACCTAGGGCGATCGCGCAAAGCTCAGTCATGAATTTTTAATTAATAACAACAAAGACGCTGCATTGCAGCGCCTTTATGGAATTATACGGGAACCACTTCACTCGTGCGATAGAGCTTTGCTCCCACATTACGCAGTTTTTCTTCAATGCGATCATAACCGCGATCGAGGTGGTGTAAGCCCATTACCGTCGTTTCTCCATCCGCAGCTAGCCCTGCAATTACCAAGGCAGCCGAGGCGCGCAAATCCGTTGCCATTACAGGAGCGCCCGATAATTGGGGTACTCCCGTGACTACCGCTACATTATTTTTGAGGCGAATGTTTGCCCCCATACGATTTAACTCGGCAACATGCTGAAGACGATTTTCAAAGACCGTTTCCGTAACCACACCATTACCCTCGCAAATGGTCAGTAAAGCCATAAACTGTGCTTGCATATCGGTGGGAAATCCAGGATAGGGCAGGGTCTCGATGTCTACGGCTCGATAGCGATCGCCACCAATGACAGTGATCATATTGTCAGAGTCTTGGCGCACAGTGACACCCATATCTTGCAATTTGGAAATTGCAGCAGTCAGATGGGCAGGAATCACAGGCGATAGCGATAAGGTAGAACGCGTAATTGCAGCGGCAACCATAAAAGTAGCTGCCTCAACGCGATCAGGAATTGCCGTAAAATCAGCAAAATGCAGCTTATCGACCCCATTGATAACGATCGTACTCGTGCCAGCCCCTCGAATTTTTGCCCCCATAGCAATACAGAGATCGGCAAGGTCAACTACTTCAGGTTCGAGTGCAGCATTTTCAATAATGGTCTCACCCTCTGCTAAGGTTGCCGCCATCATCAGGGTTTCGGTTGCGCCCACACTTGGATAATCGAGGTAAATCTTTGCCCCTTGCAAGCGCCCATTACTACTCATACAGTGGGCATGAACAATACCATGTTCAATCTGTACAAATGCTCCTAAAGCTTGTAAACCCCGTACATGTAGCTCGACGGGACGCGCTCCGATCGCACAGCCTCCAGGTAAAGGCATTTTTGCTGAGCCCATTCTTGCCAACAGTGAACCTAGCGCAAAAAAGCTGGCTCTCATTTTGCTGACCAACTCATAGGGGGCGGAATTTCTACTCAGATTACTGGTATCGAGATCGAGCACTTCTCCATTGCGGGAAATTTTAACCCCAAGGGCTTCAAGGATGTCACACATACTCTGCACATCTGCGAGATAGGGCACATTCCGAATGCGGCAACCCTCGGAGGATAAGAGCGTGCCAGCCATGAGGGCAAGAATCGAATTTTTGGCTCCGCTAATGGGAACATGACCAGATAAGGGCGCTTTTCCGATGATGCGGAGGACAGGAGTGCTGGGTTCAATTTGGGGCATTTGCGAAGATTCGAGCGTAGTTAGTTCAGTTGGCTCAGGGATTTGCGAAGCTTTGCCGAGATCCGTCGTCGATTGCATAGGCTGTGATTGTAAATTATTTGCACTATTATTTGCACTAGTGGCATTGGTGGTAGAAACGATCGCCTTATCCTCCTCACATCAGAGATTAACGTGGCTAAGAGTTTAGCGGAGTATATCCGAAAAACTGTTAACTTTTGTACAGTAGGTGTATTTACTCATTATTAGCGATCGCGCCCTATTATGTCCAAACCCTATCAAATTATCCCGATCTCAGAATGTGGCGAGCAACTTGTGGCAATCACTAGCGATATTTGTAGGATCGCTCCCCATCCTTATATGGCGTTAGGCGCTCCCTATGGCGATCGCTCTCCTTTTTTTATACGGCAGGGGATCTTAGAAAAATTGCAAAAATCTCAAGCTTATTTACAGACCCTGCGCCCAAACTGGCAAATTGCGGTTTTTGATGCCTATCGCCCCATTCCCGTTCAACAATTTATGGTGGATTATAGTTTCACGCAACTGGCTGAAAGTAAGGGCTTATCCATAGAAAATCTGACGAAAGAGCAAAAAGAATCACTAATGATGGAAGTGATCAAATTTTGGGCTATTCCGAGTGACGATCCGAAAACCCCTCCTCCTCATAGCACGGGAGCCGCGATCGATGTAACCCTGTATAGAGCACCCTCCCAAGGCGAGGACTCTATACAAGAAATAAATATGGGTTCGCCAATTGACGAAATTAGCGATCGCTCTTTGCCTGATTACTTTGCCGATTCCCTAGACATTAAGGAGAGGGAATTTCATCGCGATCGGCAATTGTTAAACCAAGTGATGACCCATAGCGGATTCCAAAGGCATCCCAATGAATGGTGGCATTTTTCCTATGGCGATCAACTGTGGGCATGGATTAGTAATGAGAACTCAGCGATGTATGGAGGAGTTAAATAGTTCACCAAAAAACTAAACCCAGAAGCGAGTAACGCCCGCGTAGCGGGCGTTAC
>NZ_ALWB01000109.1 GCF_000332215.1 Pseudanabaena biceps PCC 7429 | reverse complement strand
ACTGGCGGCGCGAAGCGCCGCCAGTCGATTCTTGGGGGTTATGTCCACACTTGGCGACAGTTATAAGCTGCAAGCCACCACTCATATTTTTTGCGGTTGCGACTGGAAATAGGTTTAGGATTTGCATCGCAAATTCTAAACCTAGGATACGGAATCGTCAGACTTAGGCAATTTTGCTCCCATTTCTTGATGGGATTCTTCAGAGGGTTTAATAGAAGTTTTGGCAGTCTGGGAATTAGCCTGTTTATTATTGCTCTCACCCTCAAACTCTTCAATACCCAACGTACCCGAAAGGAACTCATCAATTTCCGATCTCGCGATCACCACCGAATCCTCAATAGGATCGCTAAGTGCTGACAAATCAAATATCGACTCATCTTCTGATTCATTACTTTCCGTCTGAGGTGACAAGGGCTTAGAGGAGGGGATTACGGACAATTCAGTTGGTGATAATGGATTGGGTAAATCTATAGATAAATCAACATAGTCCTCCTCAGTCTCATCCATGAGGCTGTCTAGTAAGTTATCTGCAAATCCATAAATATCATCATCGGAGGCATTAAGGGAAGGATCTTCTAGCGAAGGATACGTTTCTGATATATCTAAATTACCGATTGCTTCGTCACCGAATGCCATGCCTACAACCTTTTCATCCTCAGTAATTTCATTAAGCCAACTTTCAGAAATATCCTCAGAAATATCTAGAGATGGGACTGAAGTAGGTTCCGTAAAAATTGAATCTATTTCAAGACTATCTATTTCAGAAGGGCTGACTGAAGAGATTTCAACGGGCTGAACTAAATCTTCTAGGGGATTTAGTATAAAGGCTTCTTCTTCAACTTCTGGGGGGGCTGTCGGACTTCCAGAATCTAGGATGTCACTAAATTCAATTTGTTCGATATCAGATTCGATGCCTTCACTCAACATTGCGAAGGTTGCTTCATCCTCGGATATGTCTGGGGTGTCGAGTATAGATTCATGCATGGCTTCATTGCCGCTTTCTATCGCCCCTTCATCTAAAAGAGCGTTAAATATAGAAGAAACATCTAACTCGGACTCATCCATCAAGTCATCAACAGAATTTATAGATGTCTCTTCTATATCGAAGGAGTTTGCCAAATTAGCAAAGTCGTCGCTCGCAGTACTCGCATCACTCGCATCATCAGATAGATCAAAATTAAATACTTCATCTAGGGGATTTTCCCGTAAATCATCCTCACTATCAGAATTAGATAGATTCTCAGGGATCTGCACTGGAGAAAGTTCTTCTGGTATATCAGTTGGCAGATCGGTTGATATGTCAGTACTGATAGTTTCATTTTGCCAGATTAGATCGGAATTTTCGTCGGGCGATTCTTCTGCGGCAATATTCTCATACAGTGATGGGAAATCATCCGCTTCTTCTAGATCGAATATAAATTCATCTTGGACTTCCGATTCAGGCGCGATCTCAGGCACAATCTCAGGTGAGATCGCCAATTCTGTGGAAAAAGTGCGATCGGGATCCTGCAAGTTCAGCGGATCGTTAGGTGTTTCAAACTCGTTTGGAGTAATTGCTTCCAGTGAGGTTGTGAGATTTGATGTTTCTGTAGAGATATCAAAAGAAGAGATATCAAAAGAAGCATCAGATAAATTTTCTAAATTTTCATTTTCAATAGAG
This sequence comes from Pseudanabaena biceps PCC 7429, assembly GCF_000332215.1. GTDB lineage: Bacteria > Cyanobacteriota > Cyanobacteriia > Pseudanabaenales > Pseudanabaenaceae > Pseudanabaena > Pseudanabaena biceps. The sequence goes on along the minus strand of NZ_ALWB01000109.1, from coordinate 15,938 downwards.
GCAACTTCGTTATCAAAGTCATTAGTTAGCAAACTATCATCAGTGAGTAAACTATCATCCAGATCAAAGGAGAAATCATCAGAAAGATCTTCAAATAACTCTGGTGAAGGTAACTCTTCTGGTCTATCTATGCCTGCCAAGCTTTCTGCAAGCGTTGACTCTGCCTCAAAAGGAATTTCTGGTTGCAAATCTGTAGATGTGTCAAAAGATATGTCAAAAGAAATATCTAAATCTTCACCATCGGCAATTGTGACAATACCTTCATCCAGAGAATTATCGAGATCTTCATCGTTGAGAATGACATCATCAAAGGCATGAGAAGAAGGTAAGATCTCGGCTTCAGGTTGCCACGTTGTTTCAAGATCGCCAGCATAGGGATCTGGATTATCGATCTCTTGAGGAAGATCAAACTCCTGATCTAAGCTATCAAAGGCGATCGGCTCGTTTTCCTCAAATAATAAAGAAATGTTTGCCTCTACCTGTTCGGCAGATAAGCTCTGTGTTGATGGCTCTGGAATTTGCGATTCTGGAAATTCTGATTCTGGAAATTCTGGTTCTGAAAATTCTGATTCTAGGAGGACAAATTCATCATGAATTATTTCTCCATAGTCTATAGCTATGTCTTCCACAGAAACTTCGTTGATTTCAAAGGAAAACTCTGTAGAGAATTCTGATGATTGCTGATCAGATATATTCGACATGTCAGATATATCAGCAAAAACTTCTGAATTTGCTAGCTCTGAAATATGCCCATCTTCTTGAAGAAGGAAGTTATTTGTTTGACTGTCAAATAATTGATCGTCTAATTGATCAGCTAATTGATCCTCAAGGGGATTCAATTCTTCAGCAAAGGTTTCATTATCTAGAAGCGAGTTTGGATCAAAGAAATCTTCATTTCCTGACAAGTTTGGAGTACTTGATAGGGTGCTTTCTTCGAGATCGAAAGTAAATTCTCCTGAAAATTCATCATCTAGGGATTCTTCTAGATAGATATCAGGAATTTGAGCTGGCGCATCTGTAAATAATTCCTGTGGAGCCATATCATCGGACTGTGCCAAATCTCCAAAATCCTCGCTAGAGAAGCGATCGGCTGGAGGATTTGAGGAAGTATAAAGGGCTTCATCCAACGCTTTGTCAAAGGGGGATTCATCAAATGATATGTCAAAGGTATCGCTGAAAGCTTCATTGTCAGGGCTTTCTAGAGATGCTTCTAAGGATTCATTGAACTCTTCGTTAGATGCATAGCTACTATAGTCCGCAGGATCATTGAAGAGGAAATCATCAGATATGCTTTCGACATTCCCTTCCTCAAGATTGGGTAAGGCGTAGGTATTATCTGCGATCACATAATTATCAAAACTATCAGATAGTTCCAAGTCGGATGCTTCAGAGTTAATCTGCTCCTCCATGGCGAAAGGATCGATATCTTGAATGTTGACTTCCTGAACTGAACTGCTATCAAAGAAAGGATTAGAATCATTTAAAGCTGATTCAATATCCATTTTGGGGATCTGGAAATCATCGTCTTCTAGATCGGGAATTGAAAAATCGACAGAGGTTGGTAAATGCATATTTGCATCCTCAGCAAGAGGTGATGCAGTTCCAAAAGTGGTATTTTCCTCGAAGGAAAAAGTTGCCGATGCAATCTCTGGATCTCTAGCAGCGTCAACGATCGCCGATTCATTAACACCTTGCATCGGATTTTTGAAAGTTGCCTCATCGCTATCAATTTCTAACAGATCTTCATCAAGATCTTCATCGAGATCCTCATCTACATCATTTAGCGAAGTACCTTCGTAAACCTCTTGTCTGAGATCGTCAAATAGAGATTGTTCGATGATAGAGATATCGATTGGCTCTGGCTCGGAATTGTAGGAATTGTCATTATCAACGCTCATGAAAGCATTAGCAACTTCCTGTTCAGTACTTTGGAATTCTTCGGTATCTACGAAATTGTCATTTTGTAGATCGATATTTTGCAAGCTGTCATTTTCTGAGTAGTCATTTTCTGAGTAGTCATTTTGCAAGAATGCCTCTGGTGCATTTTCGCTGTCGAGGTTAGGGGCCGCATCAATTTCTTCAGTAAATTCGGCTGTCGCATCTTGTCCATGCTGAGCGATTGTCACTGCTGCACCGACTGTCGCTGCGACTGTCGCGATCGCAGCAGGTACAGCTAGCCCCATACCTAAGCCACGATTGTTAGCTTGTTCCGAGGTGTCGAAAGAACTAAGCAAACTGTTAGTTGGTGTCTCATCGGGATCGATATCAGTAGATCGAGAAATTGAGTGAATATTGGCGCTAGGTACGATGGGAGTATTCGGGATTGCCGTAACCGAATCGGGTAAACGGAAAAATTGAATGCCTTGTAGTAGCTGTTGGGCTTGATTTCCCATCGATTCGGCCTGTTGTCTTGCCGCTCTTGTTAGATTGGCAGTGCGATCGGCTAATTGGGCGATTTCACTGATGTAACTAGCGGTAGAACCTGCGGCATTGGTGATTTCTGTACTGGAAGCGGTGATAGTTTGTCCGATTTGGACAACTTCCTCAGTCGCCAATTGAATACTATTAAAAGCTGATTGCGAAGCTTCAACACCTGAGGTAAAACCTGCAACCAACCCACTCAAATTCTGCACTTCAGTATCGATTGCCGTTACAACAGTCTGGATTTGAGAAGTACGTTGTTGCAGAATGGTTAAGCCATCGTTAGTTTGTGTCGCCAGATCGTTAACCTGTCCTGCAATTGATTCAAATTCACGAGCCACACTCGCGAATTGTTTGGGATCTTTTTGTTCCGCCGCACGGGCTGCAACAAGGGTTGCATTCAGCGCTAGAACTTGGGTTAATGAAGCGATTTGTCCCTGATCCTGCACAAACTGCTCGGCTAGACCCACAAATTCGCCCAAGGTTTTCATCCTTTGTACGATTTGGGCTGAACCTGTCTGCAAGACGCTGATACTATCGGTTAGGGTGTTAATCGAGATTTGTCCAGAGGCAACCGTATCGCGGACTTCTTGGAGCGACTGGTTCGCAACGCTAACCTGTGCTGCCGATCGCTCGGCAATGGCAGCTACTTGCTCGGTGAGAGCCTGACCTTGGGTAACGGACTGGGCTTGCTCAGCGGTATTTAACACCACTGTGCGTGCTAGTTCTTCGAGATCGGAGGCTCCTTGAGCGACCTGTTGCGCCGTACCTAATACACTAGAGATAATCTCTACAAGTTTTTCGCGCAAACGGTTGAGAGTATCGGCTACTAGCCCCGTAGCGCGATCATTTACCTGAGCCTCAATGGTGAGATCTCCCTCTTCCATTGAGGATACAACATCTAATAAATCCCCAACTTCCGCTTCCATCAATTCCGTTTCCGCAAGATTTTGCTGAACCTGAGCAGATGTCGTAACGTCATCGGTTGAAGAGGTTTGACTTAATTCGCTACGTAGGCGAATCTCATTGGTTTTTACCTGTTGAAAAGTACTTTTCAGGGATAGCCCAAGACGGTCGATTTCATCCTTAGCATTTTCATTCTTAGCATTTGCATTGGCAACGGAATTTCCCTGCTGGCTTAAAAAGCGATCGCATTCTTCCGTAAGTGGTTGAAGCCGTTTTTTCAGAGAATTAACAAATCCTAATATGGCGATCGCTAAAATCGCACTGATCCCTACCGCAGCTCCCCCGACTAAAACTACGAGCTTATTGGTGATTTCTGTCTCTGGCAATTGTGCGGCAACTAGCAAATCGCTACCTTCGATTTTGCGGTATGCCCAGAGATACCCATCAGTTTGCGCAATTCCTGAGGGCTTGGTTTTGGCTTGTTGGGCTAGACTGGCTAGAGCTTGGGTAATGGCAGGATTTTGGGTTTGGGTCGCCTGAAACTGCGTGGAACCCGTGATGACATTGCCACTGCTAGTAGCGACGACAACCCCAATTTTTCCTTCGCTGTTAAGTTCGGGGTAGGAAGCAGTATCAACTAAGGACAAGAGCTCGCTGGCGATCGCATCAGTAGTGACAATTCCTAAAACTTTTTGACCGTCACCGATGGGAACGCTATAGCTGATGATGGTTTTACCCAAAGCCGTATAGGGTTGGGACCAAGTTGCCTTCCCTTTAAGGGTTTCTTGATAAAAGGGCAATTTGGGGATGTCAGGGCGATCGCCTGCCAACAGTTTTTCATTGGGGGCGGCTAGTTTTTGACCCGCTTCAGTCTTAAAGCCAGACTGTTCTTTCCATACATAGGGGACAAGGGGCTTGGCTGGAGGAAATAATAAAGCCCCGTTGGAGGAAATCCCTATGCCAGATACTGAGTTCGTATTTTGGAACCCATCAACCATTAGTTTCTGGTAGTCAACAGCTTTGGGCTTGGGCTGTTGCAGCGATAGGTTCTTGGCGTTACTGGCAACCCCTTCGGCTACCTGTCGCAAATCCTTGACCTTCGATTCAAGTTTGCGCGTCTGTGCGTCTGCGGATAGGTTAACTTCGCGGCGGGCACTACTGAGTAATTCTTGATAAAACAAATATCCTAGACCACCCAAACCAATCAAGGATGTCCCAATCGCGATTAGCAGCAAGCCTAGCCCCATTGAGCCTTTAGTCTTTGGCTTGGGTGCTTTCGGCGACTTAGGCGATCGCTGCTTTGGCGCAGATCGATCATTCGTTGCTACAGAAGTCGCTCGTTTGTCTTTAGATGTGCTTGCCATATGCATTCGCTATAGGGAAAGGATTCAGATATTTTTGTGAGAATCATCCTACACCATACTTGCTCCAATCATGAAGCTCAAAGGTTAAGTCTCAAAACGCTTGATTTACTTCACTTGATTTACTTCATTTTACGAGGGCAAATAATGAAGGCAAATAATTAACTGGAAAGCTGCCAACGTTGTGGTTGCCAAATATGAGTAGGAATACTAGATAGGATAATTTCAATGGGAGTATACTCGTTCTCCTTGATATTCGCTACTGTTTGGTCTATTTTTTTTGGAGGACTCGTAACAGAAAGCGGCGCAAGGTCATTACTGGCGGTTGATAGAGCCGCTATCTCCTGAGGACTGATCGTTACTAATTCAGGATACTCATCAATCGGAAGACTGCCCACGACCCGATCCACAATTACGCCTACTCCATTAAGGTTGTGGTCGCCAAAATTGTCGGCAATCTTACTGAGCTTAATCACTGTTAAGGATTCGGTGAGCAAAGTCCTTTGCTCGCCTATGAGCAAACGCAACAGTAGCAAGGGCATGACATGAGCCTGATGATGGGTTATGCCGATAATCGCTGCTTCGTAAAAGGGCAAAGCTAAAATAGCGTTGCGGTCAAGAATGATAATTTCCGATACCAAAACATCGGGAAATGTCACTGCGCGATCGCCGACCCTCGCCACAATATATCGATTACTGGGCTTAATCAGGTGCGACCGATCCAGAGAGCCATTTGCTGTTTCTTGACCGTTGACGAAGCTATTGATGCGGCTCATCTCAAGCATATTTATCTCACACGTTGGGGCAATTTTTTCAGAACCTCCGTTAAGGACTCACGGCTGACGGGTTTGGGCAGGTAGTCATTAGCTTTAGCTCGCTTTAAACCATAGTCAATTTCTAATTTTGTGCTCTTGGTTGAGCAAAGGATTACGTACTGATCGGCAACTTGAGGATGCGATCGCAGTTCCCGCAAAAACTTGTAACCATCCTGCTCGGGCAAAACGATGTCCAAGAAAATTGCCGAATAGGAATTGCTGATGATTTTATCTATAGCACCTATAGTTGATTCACAAAAATCGACAGCATGACCCAAATCATTTAAAAAGGATGTTAGCAAATGTCTCTGAATAGCTGAATCATCAATTATCAAAAAATGCTCGCTCATATTTTTACCTTAAACTCTGTCCTAATGAAATTATGATTAATTGAACGTGAACGGAAACTTAAATAAATTAGATTTTTTGATCTAATTTTTGATCTGATGTTGATCTAATTTCGATCTGATGGTGATCTAATAAGTCTAATAAGATCGTTGTACGTCTTTGGATTTGTATGCCTGTTATTACAAAGTTGCCCAAAAACTCCTAGCGAACAAACATAATACCTATATTTATCTCTGGAGGATTTAATGAATATAAAATCATTGTTTCTCCATGACTATTGAAAGAGTCCTTAGCTACCGATACAAATAGTTCTTAGACCAATGTATCTGTTGATAAAGGGGCTAGTTCTCTCAATAAATTACGTAATTCGTCGCGAAATTTTGGTGTATCTGACGACGATCTTGGTTTGGCAAGAAACCGACAGTTTGCCCATCTCGCCCTAAAATTATTAGTCATACTATTCTCGGCGGTAACTAGTACTAGCGACAATGTGGCTAGATCCCTTTGACGACGAATTTGCTTAATTAAATCAAAGCCATTCAGACTTGGCATATTGATATCAATAAACACAATAGTTGGCTTATATTCTAAGATCCGATCGGTTGCGGCTTCGGCATCATCGGTAAAATCGACATGATATCCCCACCCCGTAAGCAAGCGTTGCATTTGTTGTAATAATACAGGCGAATCATCAACGATAAAAACCCTTGGCTCATCTTTAGTAACCGTTGGGGTAGTTACTTGAGGGCGAGCACCGAGATCGCTATCGGATTTACGTTCCTGTAGTTGCACAATTGACACAATATTTTTCTGAGCTAGTTTATCCAACAGTAGAGCAGTTCGATAAATCGGCTGTTTGAAAGTATCTGCGATCGCACAAATGCGATCTTGCCCCGTTGTTACCTTGGCGAAAAGCGGAAAATTGTCATTCCCCACCCTTGCCAGTAAATTTGCCGCATCAACTAGTTGGACTAATTGAAAAGGATGTTTTACACAATCAAACTTCTGCCATTGGCGAACCTCATTGGCAATGGTATTCTCCAGCACCGATAGTTGCCAAATTGGTAGGTTAACTTGTAGTTCATTAGCTGGACTCCAGACAAACGAAAAACTATCCTCTAGATGCAATGACAAAAAATTTTCTAAGATGATTTCTCTTAAAACCTCTTTGGTCACCTCAGGATACTTTTTATAGACATTATTCACAAAAGGGAAACAATAGGGTCGGTTATTTTGACGTTGCTCCCATTCAGGAATACGTGAAAAGTTAATCCCCTTACTGTTGTATTTACGAACTAATGTCGGTATGACCTGACCTTCTTCCTCAGCTAATACTAATCCTCCACCCGTAAGCAATAATTTCCATCGATGATATTTCGTTTCTACGCGGATTACTCCTGTAGAACGACTCATGACGCGCATAGCTGCTAGTAGGATATGTAATGTGGCATTCCTCACTACCTGTCCGTCCGTCAAGTTGTTAGACACTAGGTCTGAATTAGGCAAGGAACCTGTCATAGCAATCATGTTTTTTGACTGGGAGGCACTTGGACAGAAAGAATATTACAAATATTACAAAAAAACGGATTACTTCATTATAGATCGTAGCAACTAGCTATAAATTCAATAGGTTGTCTCAGATACATTATCCCATATTGTAATCAGTCGCGGATGTAGTAGTCTGTCAGCATTTTCACTTAGGTGAAGGTCGTTACACGATAAAATCTTGTAAAATTAATTTAACTTGCTCACGAAATTCGGGAATGTCATTGGATGAACGGGGTTTGCTGAGAAAGCGACAGTTTGCCCATTTGGCGCGAAAGTTGTTGGTAATGGTGTTTTCGGATGTGACTAAAACTAGGGGCATAGTGGCTAAGGACGGTTGACGACGAATTTGTTTGATCAGTTCAAATCCGTTTAAATTTGGCATATTAATATCCATAAATACAATATCGGGCTTGTCTGACAATATTTGTTGTGTTGCCTTGGCAGAGTCGCTGACTAAGATTAGATGGTAGCCCCAGCTTGTCAATAAGTTGCCAAATTGCTTAAGGAGAACGGGGGAATCATCAACGATCATCACCTTGAGTCGCGATTCGGACTCTTTATTTTCCTCAAGGTCTAGGCTGGCTTCTGTCGATCGCAATGGTAAGGGTAATATAGCGACGGTGCGATTTTCTGCAAGTTTATCGAGTTTCAGTGCTGTACGAGTGATATGTTGTTGAAAGCGATCGGCAATTTCACTGATCCGACATTTACCATTGGTCACCTGAGTGAATAGGGGGACTTGAGCAATTTTGCATTCGGGATCTAGGAGCTGTACGGTTTGGTAAGGATGACGAACGTGGCTAAAGGTCTGCCATTGGTCGATAACCTTGGCGATCGCTTTTTCAAGATCGGGTAATTGCCAGATTGGCAGAATTATTTGGCGATCGAGGTTTAAGGGTTGCCATTGTAGGGAAAACTTTTTTTCTAAAGAGATCGCTAACAAGTTTTCTAAGAGAATTTCTTTAAAAACTACTAGGCAGTTTTCTCGATCTTGGGCATAGATTTTACCTAACCATTGGTATGTCTCAAGACTACTTATCGCCTTTTTACTCAGACTCCGTAAAAACTCTGGGGGAATCTGAACTTTTTGGATTTTAAGTTTGCGAGTTATGGTGGGCAAAAAATCGCTTTTGTCCTCGATAAACGCGATACTTCCGCTATGAATAAAGATTTCCCAACTTAGGTGAGGCGTGTCAATCTTCACAATCCCTGTATGGCTCATGAGCGTTTTGAGCGCGACCATCACATGGGGAAGGGATAGGTTTTGGATGATTTCCCCAATAGGGACAGGCTGAATGGATTGTTCAATTGGCTGATTGACGCTTCTTTCTGTCGGAAGATTGGAAGCGCCGTTCTCTTGTGAAGTCTGCGTCATTGTCAAGTTAAGGTTAAATAAGACTTGATGTATTGCCAGTTTGATTCTGATTTAGTTCTGATTTGGTTCTAAGATTTGATTCTTATGATTAGTGATCGCAGATTAAAAGTTTTATGCCTGCACGGACACCCCGGAAATAGTAAAGCAATGCAGATATTTGTCCAGCATTTTCAGGAACAAGGGATTACGGCGATCGCCCCTGACTTGCGTGGCTATGGAAATTGTAAAGCAATTGCGCCCTTTGCAATGTTAGATCACATACAGGATCTTGCGAATTTGTTAGAAGGGGATCTTTTAGCGCATCAGCATCGTTCATTAAATGGTTCGTTAGACGATCTGTCGGAGCCAGAATATTTGCCAGAATATTTGCCAGAATATTTGATTTTGGGATGGTCGCTCGGTGGAATTTTGGCAATTGAGTTAGCATTGCGGATGATTGAGTTACGGAATTCTTCGGGGGAGAAACCTAAACAAGCGATACCCAAAATTGTCGGATTGGTTTTAATTGCCACTGCTGCTAAGCCCCATAGCAATTTGCCCAAGGTTGCTTGGTGGGAATATATGAATTTAGCGATCGCGGTAGCTTTACATTGGATTGTGCCTCGCTACCATTGGTGTGTTTCATGGTTCGGCAAGCGATCCTTAATCAAATATTTAATTCAACAGCATAGTCCCTCTGCCTATGCGCGGATTTCCCGCGATGGGGCAAGAGCCTATCTCCAGACATCTCGCTATGCGCAAAGGGCATTAATGCAAGCCTTGAGGCAGGGATATGATCGCACTGGTGATTTAGCCAAAATTCATATTCCCTGCTTGGCGATCGCCGCTGAACAGGATCGCCATATTACTGCCGCATCGACAGCCGAAACTGCAAAACTATTACCACATTGCGAATTTATTTGTTATCCCAATACGGCTCATCTTCTGCCTTGGGAAATTAGCGATCGCTTAATGGCGGACATTGATGCGTGGTGCGATCGGCATCTAAGTAGCTAGGCATAAATTACAAACCAAAACCCGTAAAGTTGCGCCCCTACGGGGCGCAACTTTACGGGTTTTGGTAGTTTATTTTGCACAAGCATCAATAGCTATTGGTGATTAGTTATTGGCGATCGCTAGCCATGTTACAGCGCTTTACGCTCAGATCCAAACCAAGAAAGTTTTTGAAAGTGTTGCAAAGCAACACTTTCAAAAACTTTCTTATGGTTCTTTTGATCGAAAATTGCTGTAAGATAAGGTCAAGACCGAAAAGAGAGATGCGACGCGAAGCGTCGCACCTCTCTTTTCGGTTTTATGATAATTTAAATGTATCGGTTGGCTAAAACATCTATAACCTATGTTCCCCCAAAAATTTCTGACGAGAATGGCTCAAATCCATCAGCTTTCTGTCGATCAGGAAAGTGTGTTTCTATTGCGATTTGGTGAAAATCGCGAGGATCGGGAAGTCGCTAGCTTCTTGGGGATTTCAGAAGAAGCTTACCGCAAGCGGATGGGGGAGATCTATCGCAAATTTGATATCAGTGGTAAAGGACCTGGCAAAAATAATCGTCTCTTACATATTTTACAAAACTACCTAGATGCGGAAACAAATAAGCTCAACGAGCAGAGTTTGGTAATTTCTAATCAATCTTTGGCTGGACAGGGGGCTGCGGTCTCGGATATTAATTTAGACATTAATATTGACGAACTTGTAGAGCAAATGCGCTACCGCAGTCGGCAAATCATCCAAGAACGCTGCGCTACTATGCGAGTTCTTGACATGTCCCATCCGATTGACCTTGAAAATATTTACACGGGAACGGATGTCTTAGAAAAGATTACGAGCCGTCGTCGTTTGGGAATTGCGGATTTGCTTGCTACCTATCATGGGCGCGATCGCATTGAAATGGGAATTATCAATGAAGATCGGGTGTCGAGTATGGAGGCTCTGAATCGATATGGCAAGCTAATGCTGTTGGGAAAACCAGGAGCGGGCAAAACCACGTTATTGAAATATACGGCGCTGAAATGTTCACAGGGCAATATTTTTAGTGAATTAGTCCCGATTTTTGTAACTTTACGTCAGTATGCAGGTGCGGAATCTCAACCGAGGCTAATAGAATATATTATTCAAGACTTTCAGTCGTCAAATATTAGTGACAGCATCACGGTTAAACACCTGTTACAGCAAGGTCGGGCAATATTATTTTTAGATGGACTAGATGAAGTTCGCGAAGATGATTTGCATCGCGTCCTTGAAGATTTGCGCAGCTTCTCCGAACAGTACTATACCAATCGCTTTGTCATTACTAGTCGTTTGGGAGCGCAGGAATATGTATTTGAGAAGTTTACCGAAGTAGAGGTTGCCAACTTTCAACCGTTACAGATTTCTCAATTTGCTCAGCGTTGGTTTCATGGTAATTCTCGACATATTGAGCTTTTCTTACGAAAAGTCGAAGAAAATCGTCCAATTCAAGAACTAGCTACCAATCCCTTACTGCTGACATTATTATGTTTAGTATTTGATGAATTTGGTGATTTTCCAACTAACCGTTCTGAACTTTATCGCGAAGGACTAGATGTTCTACTCAAGAAATGGGATGCTAAGCGCAATATCGAACGCCACCAAATTTATAAAAATCTATCGATGCAACGTAAAGAAGATCTATTAGCCCAAGTGGCTTGTACGACCTTTAATCAGGGAGATTACTTCTTTAGACAGGTCGATCTAGAACGCTATATCACTGATTATATTCGCAATTTACCGAAAGCCCATACTAATGAGGATGCTTTACAGTTAGATAGTGAAGCGATTATTAAGGCGATCGAATCGCAACATGGATTATTTGTGGAACGGGCTAAAGGCATTTATTCCTTTTCCCATCTAACGTTTCAGGAATATTTAGCAGCGAGAGAACTGGTCTACAATGGCAGTCCTGAAACGTTAACATTGCTTGCTAGTAAAATAACCGATCATCGTTGGCAGGATGTTTTACGCCTTGCTGTGAGTATGATGCGCTCAGCCGATGAATTATTACAGCTCATGAAGGACTATTGCGATCGCCTATTGGTTGGCGATCGGCAGTTGCAAAGCTTATTGCAGTGGGTGAAACAGAAGGCTGAATCCGTACAAGTGCCCGATCGCATTCAGTCAGTCCGCGCTTTCTATCTAACCCTTGGTCGAGCGATCGCCCAGAGCGCTCCCTTAAACCTAGCAAATGTATTGGCTCGAACACTCGTCCTCGATCTTGACCTCTGCCAAAATCGCAATCTGAATGTCGATTTAGCTTTCGATCTCGCTCGCGCACTAGAAACTAAACAAGATGAAGAACTGGGACTCGATCTCGAACTGGATCTAAGTCTTGCCTTGGAATATGCCCAAGAGATGAACGATCCCCATTTAGCCGATGCTTTAACAGAACTGATCGCCACTTGTCCCGATGATGCTGATAGTGATATTAAATGGCAATATTGGGCAAATAACCTCCGCCAACAAGCCATCAATCATCGAAATATCGGTCAAATATGGGATTTTACTCCCCACCAGCTTGAGCATTTACGGCAATACTGCAATGCTAATCGTCTCTTAGTGGAATGTCTTGAAAGTGATTGCTATGTTCGTCAGCCAGTTCGACAGGCGATCGAGCAAAGCCTGCTATTACCCAATCCATGAAGTGCTGAATAGGTAAGGATGGGCGGTGCGCGCCGCCCATCCTTACCTATTCAGCACTGCCCAATTTGGGAATCTATACCCACATGAATTACAAAATAGAATGTGGCTCCCTGCGTCACTAAACTTGACTTCCAATTGACAGGAGGATCGCCTCCTACTTTCCCAAAACTCTCAACCCAGATTGTCCCTCCCATTAGTCCCACCAAACGTTTGCTAATCGCCAAACCTAAACCAGTACCACCATACCTACGACTAATCGAGGTATCTGCTTGGGTAAAGGCTTGAAATAAGCTGACAATATGCTCCCCAGTAATTCCTATGCCTGAATCCGTTACTGCAAATTGAAGGGCATATTGATCGTTCTCAGGTAAGGAACTTCCATTCACTGTAACTGATACATTCCCTTGGGGGGTAAATTTGATCGCATTCCCTACGATGTTAATTAGAATTTGTCTCAATCGAGAGCTATCGCCAATTACTTGACAAGGCACATCGGGGTGAATCGTATGCTGTAAGTCAATCCCTTTATCCCTAGCTTGTCCCCTCAGCAAACTGTTAACTGAACTAATAATCTCTTCTAAAATATAGGCTCTTTTTTCTATTTTCAACATTCCTGACTCAATCTTAGAAAAATCGAGAATATCATTAATAATCGTTAATAAGACATCTCCGCTTTCCAGAATTGTTTGAACGAATTCCTCCTGTTCTTCAGTAAGTTCAGTAGTAGCCAACAACTGAGCCATGACCAAAACTCCATTCATTGGCGTGCGAATCTCATGACTCATATTCGCGAGAAATTCGCTTTTGGCTTTAGTCGCTGCTTCTGCTGCTTCTTTCGCTTTGGCAAGGGCTATTTCCGATCGCTTCCGTTCCGTAATATCTCTTGAAATTTGAATGACGGTATCATCAGATATGGGAGAAATATTGGATGCAAACCATACTTCTCTACCGTCAATATCCAGACTGTAGTCACAATTGATGATTTGTTTAGATGCTAAGGCTTTTTGAATTGTTCTTAAAAGAATATTTGCGACACTCTCTGGCAATTCTTCATAGATTGATTTACTCAGAACTTGCTCGCGAGTCCCTTTTAAGTTGACATTTTTGGTAGTGGCGATTTTGAGGCAGCGCCCTTCGGCATTACGGACTAGTACCACATCGGTCATAGCACTCAGCAAGGTGCTCTGCTCCATATAAGCCTCTTTAAGTTTGGCTTGACTATCTCTTAAGTCATCTTCGATCTTTTGGCGATTCTCAAGATTATGAGGTAAGGTGGGACAATCTGGTAAAGAGGTTTTCTTTGCTGTATTCAGTTGTAAATATGGGCGGATAATTTTAACTATCACAAAGATTAGCCCTGCCGATATCAATAAATTCAGCCCCAAAAGTAAAACGATGGGATTATTTAGTGAATTATTTAGTAAATTATTGAGGGAATTGCTATTTTGCAAGAGCTTTGCGGCTTCTTCGTTATTACCAAAAAACAAATAACTACTAACGATCAATAGCCCAATTAATTGCCAAACAAACGGTATCAGCAGCAACCAATAGATGGATATTTTACTTGCGAAAAATCGTTTGGTTAAGTCTTGAGAAGACATCTAAATCTGTAGTTGATAAAATAGGTTTAAAAATCATTATTTAGTCACGATTATCTTAGCAGTGCATTGCCAAGTAATTATTAAGATGGACGCACAAACCACAAACTCCGCTTACCATCGTGGGAAATACAGTCAAGAATGAAGTCTTTGATCCTAATTGGTAATCGCCCAGTCCTACGCGATCGCCTTAAGCTACTAGGCGAACATTCCAAGATTTTCGCAATTTCGGCGGTTGTCCATAGTCGCGTAAATAAGTCTTCGGGTAGTGCTGAAATACTCTGGGCTAGTTCTTTCCAAGCCTGAACGTAAATTTCAGTTGCTTCGGTATGCTGAACAACTGTTTCATTACTACTGACATTATCTATATCTATCTCTACTAGGGCTGGAGGACGCGGATCCAATTCCCCAAAGATATCGGTATCAATATAGACTTTGACATTAAAAATATCATCCCAATTTTTAATAAAATCATCATCACTCTCATCTTCCAAATCATCCGCATAGTTTGGCAGAGCTAGATTTTTTGATAAGGGAATATCTTCATACTTTTTGGCAAGTAAAATTAGTTTTGCCAAAGAATCTAATATATTTTGCTGGTTATGGTGTTTATAGAGATAAATAATCTCTTGGATGGATAGTACCAGCTCTTTTGGTACGGCTAACATCTCAGTATTTGACTGATGTGTTGGTTGAGAAGGATCGACCACAGGAAAAACCCAAGTAAAATTACTGTGGAACTGTAAAAGATTTCAATCAAATCTGTAATTTTAAAAGTATAACGCTAGTCTCTATGGAGACAACAACTATTCATCGATTTGCCGATCAGCAAAAGTACGTATGTTTTCAAATAACCTTTCAATTTCTGTAAAATCTACCAATAAATTCCCGATTGTCTATTCCAAACGTTTTTTGGAGCATGATACGGGGATTTATCATCCTGAAAAAGCGGGTCGTCTCACTGCTATAGTTGATCACCTTAAAAATTCGGCGATCGCTTCGCAACTAGATTGGTTAGAACCAACATCGATTGATTGCCTCAATCGTAGTGGAGTTGATATTTTGCAAGAAGTCCGACGATTTCATACTCAAGAATATATTGATGCCTTGCAACAACTTACCGAGCGTGGTGGCGGACATATTGATGGAGATACTATTGCCTCAGCCCAAACCTACGATGTTGCTCTCCTAGCCGTAAGTGCGTGGCTCGATGGCGTAAATATTGTTCTGGATTCAGGTCGACCTGCCTTTGTGCTGGCTCGCCCTCCAGGACATCATGCACGTGACCGATCTGGTATGGGTTTTTGTATATTTGGGAATGCGGCGATCGCGGCTCTATCGGCTTGCGATCGGCTCCATCTAGATCGGGTGGCTATTCTTGATTGGGATGTGCATCATGGCAATGGTACGCAGGATGCCGTGTGGGATCGTCCCGATATTGCCTATATTTCTACGCATCAATCACCTTTTTATCCTATGACGGGACGCAAGGAGGAAACTGGCAATCACGGCAATATTTTAAATATTCCGATGCGTGCAAATTCGGGAATTGCCGAATATTTGCCTGTTTTCAACCATCAGATCCTGCCATTTCTGCAAGAATTTAAACCCGATCTCCTCATTGTAAGTGCGGGATTTGATGCTAATGCCGATGATCCTCTAGCGAGCATTTTGCTAAAGCCAGAAGACTTTGGCACTTTCACCAAGCTATGTCTAGAAGTAACCCCCAAAATTTTATTTGGTTTAGAGGGTGGTTACGATTTCGATAGCCTCTCGCGATCGGTTATGGCTGTCATCGAACAGTGCCTAAGTTAATTTTTTATTTAATTTTTCATTAACAAACTTAATCAAAGTAAGTAATGTCAGTTCGGGTTAAGCTGGCAAATTTTAAAAGCCCAAAAGTAAAAGCCTTGC
>NZ_ALWB01000108.1 GCF_000332215.1 Pseudanabaena biceps PCC 7429 | reverse complement strand
ATATCCTCGCTATAGCTGCCGTCAGTCTTGTTAGGACAAAATTAAACCCCCAAAGAGGATTGCCGCGCGAAGCGCGGCAATCCTCTTTGGGGGTTTATGTCCTGATACCGTTGACGGCAGCTATATATTAAGGAACGAAGGGAATAAATTGTTTTAGGAACTTACGTAGCTTCAATAGACCAATTACTTCTCGGACTTTCGGCGATACCAAATCTTCGGGGGGGATATTATCGAGCGATCGCAATTTTTCCATGAGTTCGGTATATTCGGCAGCACTGAGTTGTTTACCATCAATGGGCGATCGGGCATCGGTATAGATCTCCGCACGTAAAACTTCTTCAGGGCTATCTTCCTGAACAGATGGCGGGGTGTTTGACGAGGTGTTTGGCGATATACTTTCGGCGGCAACCAGCAGAGGACTCATGACCAAGGTGGCAATCTGTAAAGTTAGACAAGAAGCAAGAGCCAAGAGCCGATTTTTTACTTGATGTTTTGGGATTGGAGCTTGGCTTTGGGGCTGTTCTTGAGGGTAAGGGCAATGCTTAACGCTAGCGCCCCAATCGATTTGGTACATCTTCACAGCCTCCTGGAATAGTTTTGCGAGATTTTTTACCACACCAAGCACATAGGTACTGGCGAGTTTCTTCGGATAGGTCGATCGCCTTGCTAAAATCAGCGTCTTCGACAACTGCGCCTGTATATTCGCCCGTATCAAAGTTAGGCAGATGCTGACGATCGCGAGGAGAGGCAGTTTCGAGCTTGCCGTAAAACATCTTTACCCGACTGAGATCCGTACCCCTCAAATTGGCTTTAGCCAAAACCGCTCCACCAAAGTTTGCCCCCGTCAGATCGCAGTTCAGAAAATTGGTCTTAATCAAGTTTGCTCCACTCAAATCCGCGTTTCGCAAATCCGTATGGCAAATATCGCGATTTGCTAACATCATTCCTAAATTAACTACCCGTACTCCATTTGCCAGATCGACCACATAGCCACCAGTCCCGTCGAGAATGGGACGACCAAGTAAACCATCTCGTTTCAGGGGGGTAAGGAGATTGGCGCTTGATAGGAAGCGGATAATTTTTGCGCGTCCGTCAGCATCGCAGCCACCTAATAGGGCGGCAGTCCTTGCTTGTGCGATCGCTCTTTCTAGCGGCCAATCTTCCAATTGACCTTGAGGGTCGAGTACGAGGTCAGAAATTCCTTGAAAATAGGAATCAATGGTTTGCTGTTGGGTAATGACATTTTGCTGACCCGTCAAGCTTTCAGAAATCTGATTTTGTCGCCAAGCCACCCACACCGCCAAAATCGCAATTAAAATCTGCCCTACTGCCCCTAAGGCTTCCCACTTAATAGTGTCAAACCATCGGGCAAAGGCGAGATCTAGCTCGGTGACATGGGCAGCCATAAATAAGACCACCCCAGCTAAAATGCTAGACAGGGTAATATCCCAGCGTTGCCCTAGGGGAGAATTAGCGATCGCAGTTACAAACGGCGGCAAGAGAATTGGCAAGATAATCGTGGAGATGATAGCAAGCCCGATATAAACCAATTCATCGCGATCTAAATACATGGCGATGAGAGCCGCAAATGCCGCGATCGTTGCGACGCTTAAAAAGAATGCTTTAATGCGAGAGTTTGGTAGAGCCAATCTAGTAAATGATGTTAATACTGTAGGATTTGCTAGAGATCGCGATCGAAGCTGTATTCGCCCCAATAATATTAACAATATTCTTGCAATTTGGGCTAAAGAGACTAATCAACAAATATGGATATATAGCTGTTGCCAGTCTTGTTAAGTAGTTCAGCATAATTAAAACCCAAAACCAGAGAGCATACCGCCCGCACAGCGGGCGGTATGCTCTTCTAGGTTTTAAGTTTACTTATGCTTAGCTACTTAGTTCTACCATTGTCGAGGATCGAGGCGATAGTATCTTTGTAAGATTTCGTAGAGAGCGGGATGCTTTTGATTTAACTGTTTAGGCTTCTCAAAGAATGTCTCCGTTGCCACCGCAAAAAACTCCGCAGGGTTAGTCGCGCCATAACTATCGAGAACGCTCTTCCTGTTACGTTCTACCCGATCGCATAGTTGTAGATATTCGGCGGTCATGATCTTTGACCATGCAGCATAGTCCAAAGCTCGCGATAAAATTGGTACTCCTTCCGCTTGTCCATCCTCTTGATCGAGTTGATGGGCAAACTCATGTAACACCACATTCCGTCCATCTTGCCAATTTTGAATATCTCTTTTTACCTGTTCCCAAGAGAGAATTAATTGATCCTTTGTCCATGATTCTCCCAATCTAGCAACAAGTCGTTCTTCCACTATATAGCGATCGCTCATGACCATCTCATTGACAATGTAAGCATCGGGATATACCAGAATCGAACGTAGATTAGGGAAATAGGTTTTGCGATCGCCAAACAATAATAAACAGGCGAATGCGGTGATGGTGACCTTCACTTCTTCGGTAATCTGGAATCCCCTACAGCCAATAAATTGCTTTTCCGCCAGCAATACCAGTATATAGCCCTGTAGTTCCTGTTGTTGCGCCGAAGTCAAACTAGGATAAATAGATAGATTCTCCTCAATTATATTTAACCAAGTTCTTGGAAAATGACTCTTTCTAAGGCGATCGCGTTGCCACTTGAGCAAAAATGGATAAATTAAAATGCCAATGGCGATCGCGCCAACCACAATTGAGAAGATAATCGCTAAATCCTTTGGAGAAAACACAAAAAATTAACTGGTTTAAATAAAAGAAATAGAAGAACTAAAGAAGAACTAAAAGAGATTTTAAAAAGAGATTTTAAAAAGAGATTTTAAAAAGAGATTTTAAAAAGAAGCGAAATCCATGCAAGAAAATACGCACTAAAAAGGTTAAGATGACCATCATAATTTCTTTATTTTAGCTTTTTTTCCTGCATCGGATGATTTCGCC
Organism: Pseudanabaena biceps PCC 7429; assembly: GCF_000332215.1. Taxonomy (GTDB): domain Bacteria; phylum Cyanobacteriota; class Cyanobacteriia; order Pseudanabaenales; family Pseudanabaenaceae; genus Pseudanabaena; species Pseudanabaena biceps. The sequence continues at coordinate 16,161 of NZ_ALWB01000108.1, read as the reverse complement.
ACAATTTAAGCTCTATGCCTTGTATTAAACTCGAACCTCTAGGAATTACGATCAACGTCTCAGCCAAAGATAAATTATGGCGATCGCTTAAACATGCCAAGGTAGAATTAGCCGCAACTTGTCAGGGACAAGGAATCTGTGGCACTTGTGCTCTGAGGGTGTTTGATGGCGCGAGCAGCCTCAGTCCGATGGAAAATCTAGAGCAAGCAACCCTGAAGAATGTTCGCCGAGATATTGCCCTCTATCGTTTGACCTGTCAAACTTCGGTTTTAGAAGATGGAGTCGTTTTTTATTTAGATAATAAAGCGGATAAAAAATTAGCCCAAATTTTTGAACGATTAAAAAATCGCTTGGCTCCACGCGATATCCACCATCCCATCACAAGTGAGTTGCTAGTTCAAGAAGGTAACCTGATTACCCAAGAGATTTTAGAACGGTTACTCAGCGACTTCTGAAGGAAGTGGATGGGCTGGTTGTGTTAAAAATTACATATTTTTTTTAACTTTTAGATGTTGCTCAGTTAAGAGGTTATAGACTGATAACAAATTTATTTTTATTCTTAACCTCTACCTGTTGCATCTTTCATGACTCATAAATTAATCATGGTTTATTCTGATTGTCTCGGAATAGAACATTTTGGTTAATTACAGAATTGAAAACCTTTATGTTTCGGATGGGGGATTTTGTGACCAAGCTATTCTAATTTTTTTAATTTTTTCCCCATTAGCCTAAATCTAAAATCAAAATCATATAAAAATTTAATAAAAACATCTAAAGCTATAAAATGCAGACATTAATAATGAATAACTCAGATTCTTTTTTTGAAGAATTTGTGGGCGAGCAGTATCTGCAAAAGCCGCTTATCCACATTGCTATAGCTGAGTCAAAGCCAACTATATCTCAGGCTGTTCTTCAAGAAATCAAAAAAGATAATCGTTTGGTTCCCGATCTCTGTTCCAATTATCAACAGTTAGTTCAGACTGTTAGCCAACAGTCATCCGATCTGATTTTATTGGGTAAATTGGAAGATTTAAATTGGTTAGAAGTTTGCCGCCGTTGCCTCAAACAGTGGCATAACTTGCCGATTATTTTGTTGGTAGATCAGCGAGAAGTCAGCGATTTTTTTCGAGATTGGGCGATCGAACGTGGTGTGCATGATGTTGTGAGCATCCATCCTCAAAATGTGCATCTACTCCAGCAGGCATTAATTCGGCATACCCTCAGAGGTACGCTCCAAAATGCTATCAAGCATAGGCGAGAACTCAAGGGAGCCAGTGTTGAAAAAATCGACACCTTGACTTGGGAAGCCACCCTAGTCGCCCTAAACCGCTTAACTAAGTACAGTTCTTGCTATTTAGGTCCTTTAGCGATCGGCAACTATTGGCATAAAAGCCATCAGAGTCTAGTCGCCTTACATCCATCGTTAGAATATTGGAAAGTCGATTACCAAGGGCAGATCAGTTGCCCTTTTATCTCTGAGCAGATTGAACCCTTAACTGCTTCTCAATTGCAAGATGTCCAAACATGGGTAAGGGCTTTCTTGAAGGAATGCGAACGAGTCATCGTGGACTTTTCGCAGATACTACAAGCGAAGAATCTCTCTGCCGATGTCTCGAAGCTCATTTCTCCAGTGCCATAAGACTTAAGTGAAACAGATCAAACTACAACCATTAAACCAAGATGTGGAGGTTGCAACCGAGAGTACTTTACTCAGTGTTTTACTGAAACAGGAAATGAACGTACTTCAAGCCTGCGGTGGTCAAGGAAGATGTGCAACCTGTCATGTGTACGTGAGGGATGGTGGTGACGCACTCAGCCCCAAAAGCGAACAGGAAATCATGACCCTCAGTTTTATCACTTCATCGAAAGCCAACTCTCGTCTCGCCTGTCAAGCAAGAGTTTGGCAAGATGGCATCGTTATTGAAGTTCCTCAAGGCATGTATATTGGTTCGATTGGAGAATTAAAAAACTTAATCGGTAAAAGAGCGCAACAAAATTTAATTCACCCTTTAACTGGTGAAGTATTAGTTGAAGAAGGTAAGCTGATTTTGCGATCGGCGTTAGAGAAGATGGCAGAAATTGATTCATCGTTTAGTACTGATTTAAGTCAAATTTTATTGCCACCTGAAAAATCTACAGTTGCTAGTAAATAGAGCTATTCACCATTTATTTGTATTCACTTGATTTCTTGCAAGTCATAGTATAGAAAGTTTACACCTAGTTAATCCGAGAATTGTAAATGACCAAATCAACTTTTCGTAATAATAGAGAACCTCTTTTTTCGTTAAACTCTCTATCTCAAGTTTGCCATTATAGTCGTCATACTTTTTTTAAATTTGACCAGTCCAAGGGACAAATTAGAGACTGGAATCAGCATCAATATGTATTGGCTAGCGATGATTTTATTGTTTCGCTCCTGAAGGGGCTAGAACATGAGGTGGGCGATGCATCAGGATGGCTAATGTATCTGATTGGTAAAGATTGGGGGACTAACGATGCCAAGGACTTTAAGGTTTGGTTTGAGCGCGATTACCATTTCAGCGTGAGTAAATCTAACCTGAGTTTTGCCTTAGAAACTTGGTGGTGGCCATTAACGGCTCAGGGCTGGGGGAAGTGGAATGTCGATCTCAGTTCAATTCGGGAAGGTTTTATCTTTATCGATTTATTTGATTCGGCAGTGGCAAAATCGATGGGAAATATTGGGAAGCCTGTGTGTTTTCTCTATGCGGGACTATTGGCAGGTTTCTTTTCGGTCATGCTCAATCGTGGTTTAAGTAGTACCGAAATTCAATGCTATTCCATGGGAAATAATTTCTGCCGTTTTTTGATTGGTTCTGAGACGAGGATTAAAGCTGCTGAATTTTGGTTAAGTTCTGGGGCGACTGCGCAAGAGATCGAGCAAAGGCTTTTGGATCGAGAATCTTCAAGCATTACTGGGGTCAATCCATCTATGGATGCAGGAGGTATATAGGGTGAAAAAACGCAATCGTTTTCATCAACGGAATAGCTGGCTCGATCGCTTGAGAAAACTATGGCGATCCTTTGTGAAATTGCTGCAAAAGATCTTCAGAACAGATGCAGACAAGACTAATTCGCGCCAATCGACTGGGCGAGCCACTGGGCGATCAACTAGCCCTACAGATCTCCATGAACCTATCCCTATAGATAGGGCTTCCTTGGGATCACTGCCGAGACCAACTCCTTTTCTATTAGGCTTAGAAGATATTCAGGATTTGGAAATCTTAAGTACCAAAGATTTAATCGCCCAAATTGAGTGGAATGCTGAGAGTCAGCAAGTTCTAACCGTTAAGGAAGAAGATCTCACTCTGTTGGAGGATTTACTCGTTAACTTTCCTGAGTCGTAATTTGTGGTTTAGGAGTCCCGTGGCTTCGAGACCTCTATGCCTAGTTCTAGAGCGATAACCTGCGGCGCACGCTGCGCGTGCGCCGCAGGTTTCAGGGTTTTATATTTAATTAAGCCCACTTATCTATAATCAAACTTTTACAATCAAACTTCTATAATCAAACTTCTATAATCAAACTTTTATAACCATGCTTACTCTCTTAGAAAATGTTTTAGATCGTGCCGATGGTTCCTATATCAATCCTGAAGATTTGCGAACTTTAGATCGGGCGATCGCTTCTTGGCAACAGCGTCGTCAAACCTATGATTTGATTCAAGCGAAAGAAAATGCGATCGTCGCACAGGTGCTACAACAGATTCAAGCTACGGCTCCCGATATAGCGGCTAAGGTGACGGTGGATGGCGGTAGCAAATGCCAGCGCGATATGGCTTTGGTGCTGCGTTACTGTGCTACGGCGATGCTATTGCAAGATGAGGAATTGCTCAAGGATCGTCTGTTGTATTGGATGCAGAATATTATGTTGGCGCTGAAGAATCAAAGGGTTAATGATTTTGTCTATCGAGCTTTGCAAAAAGCCGTAATGGAAAACTTGCCGAAAGAAAATGCTGCTTTGTTGTTGCCCTACATTGCGATCTCTCACCAATGGTTAACCCGATGATGCTCAATTCAATTCCTGGAAATTATTTTTCCCCTCGATTTTATGTTAAGTCCGATTCTGCAACGGGTTTACTCTCAACAAGGCAAGGCGATCGCCTTGTCGCTGTGCCCGATTTTTTATTGCGGAGTATCCATACCGCTTTAGCATCGGAAGCTGGGCAAGCGGGTACTTTGGCGCTTTATACCTTTGGGTTTGGCTGGGGTGGTTCCTTTTACGATCATATCCGTGGTGAGATCGAGTCCTACCAAGGCAAAACGATCATGGCAACAAATGCAGTGGAGTTTTTGGCAACCATGCGCCAGCTTTGGACAGTGCATGGCATGGGCAATCTCACCCTCGACTTTGGCTATCGCCATCACGGTCTGATCGTCGTGACTACGGAAAATTCAGTGTTAACAACAGGAAGCGAAATTGGCTTGCAGTCAGGTCGATTGCCTTGGCATCAGTTACAGGCGGGCTTCATTGCCGCATGGTTTTCCCGTTGGGCTGGTAAGGATATTCGGGCCTGTGCTACGGATTGGTCATCTCAGACTGAAGTGGATTCACCATTGGATTCTCCACAAGAGAGCTATACACGCTTTATTTTGGGTGTCACTAGCAAGATCCAACCGATTGAACCTTGGGTAAAGCAGGGTTTGCGGACTGCGGAAATCCTAGAAAAATTAACGGCAACGTAAGCTTTGCTTAGGGCAGCTATAAAACCCAAAAGATGAGTGACGGCACTTCGTGCCGTCACTCATCTTTTGGGTTTAGCCTCTTGTTCGGCAAGCCCTAAATATTGCAGTAATGTTTGAATTTGGCTGGGGGTATGGGTTGCCATTAAAGTAATCCGAATTCTTGCCGTAGGAACTGTCGGTGGACGGATGGCAGGGGCAAAGATGCCCCGATCGCGTAAATACTGAGACTGCGCCATTGTCGTAGCAATATCACCAACCTCGATCGCCACAATCGGCGAATCAAAGGCGATCGCTGGAATCCCCAATGCCTGTAAACCTTGCTTGACCATCGCCACATTTTGCCAAAGTTGTTGCCGTAGCGAGCTTTCCGATTTAACGATCTCAATTGCTGCGATCGCTGCGCCTGTATCCGCAGGCGATAAACCAGTTGTATAGATCCAAGTTGCAGCCCGATTTCGCAGGTAATCAATTAACTTGGCGGAGCCTGCCACATAGCCGCCCAAACTACCCAAAGCTTTGCTCAAAGTACCTACTTGGATTAAGTCCGCACCCAGCCCCAAGGCATTGGTCACTCCGCCACCGCGATCGCCAAAAACTCCTGTGCCATGAGCCTCATCAACTAGCACCATGCAGTCATAGGTGGCAGCTAAGTTCATAATTTCTCTTAAGGGAGCCAGATCGCCATCCATACTAAATACACTGTCCGTAGTAATTAAACAACGGCGATATTTAGAACGGTGCGCTTGTAATTTAGCTGAGAGATCTGCCAAACTGCCATGTTGATAATCGATCGCCATAGCACCACTCATCACAGCGCCCTTTTTCAAACAAGAGTGATTGTAGGCATCGCCTACAATTAAGTCCCGCTGCCCGACTATGGCTGATATCGTTCCCAAATTTGCTAAATAGCCAGAACTAAAAACCAAGGCTGCTTCGGTATTTTTAAGATCGGCGATCGCTAATTCCAGTTCTTCATGAAGGGCTAGATGTCCCGTGACCAAACGTGAGCCCGTAGTGCCAGTACCGTACTTTTCGGTTGCCGCGATCGCCGCTTCAATTAAACGGCGATCGCCTGCCAATCCCAAATAATTATTACTGGCAAACATGAGCATTTCGCGTCCATTCACCTTGGCGATCGTCCCTGCTTTGCTAGTGATTGTTTGGGTAGATCGATGCCAATTAGCTTTATGGATTGAATCCAAAGAGCGATCAAGCCAGTCGTAGGGAGTAGATGCCAATTTCGTCTTCACACTTCTTTACAAATTAAGATTAAAATTAGATTGGTATATATTAACTAGGTTTAAAATGACTGTTGCCTATCCCCATAAACTTCGCGGACAGCTAAGCGCTCAAGATATCCTTGAGCGAGTGGTACGTCAACGTGACATCCACATGGTAACCCTCAATCGCTATCGTTTCAACGAGCAACGGAGCTGTAAGGATCTTACCGACTTAATCGAAAAACTTGATGGTAAACCCCGCGATCTAATTAAAGATTTATCTCATCATATTGCCGATGAAGCTCGTCACGCGCTCTGGCTGACCGATCTGCTCTACGAACTTGGTGAAGATATCGGTACTCCTCCTGGATCTTCTTATATAGACGAGTTTGAGCGCTTGATTGGTTACGAAACTATTGGTAGTAGCCCTGAAGATGGCATCATCGAGTCTCTAGCCGCTATTAATGTCACCGAAAAGCGTGGTTGTGAATACTTCGCGGCTCACATTCGGGCACTTCAGAAGTCAGAGCAAACGCCTGAAAACATCAAAATTCGCGAAACCATCGAAAAAATCATGCCTGAAGAGGTTGCCCATGTGCGCTGGGGCAATCGGAAACTTGCAGAAATTGGCAAGAAGAGTGAAGCTCTTCATGCCAAGGTGGATCTCGCAAAGCGCAAATATGCCGCGATCGAGCAAGCAGCCTACGAATCAGGGATGGATGTGCTTGCAGGTGCGGAGGTGCGCCGCGTTGAGAACTTAATGAAGATTGTCGATACTCTTCCCCTTTGGCAACGTCCTCAATATTTGGTTGATCGGCTTCCCCAGACTTTGTTCTCTCCTGAGTTACAAAAGACCAGAATCGATCTTGCCAAAAAAGCGTGGGAGAAGGATCCTGCTTCTTTCGTTGAGAAGTTCATTCCGATGTTCTTTGCTGGCAATCTCAAAGATACGGCAGCCAAGGCAGGGGAATATTAATCAAAAAGCTTGTAGAGTAAGCATAGCTTACTCTACAGGCTTTGCCTCTTTAGCAGGAAGTAACTCCATTCGGATTTCGCAGGCGTAACCGAATTTCTGTCCATACTCTAGCTGCACCCTGTTCTTCTTGGCGAATTCTTTGACCGCTAAAGGCAGGATAGCGAACGTAAAATACGGCATCTGCTACTCGATCCAGATTGCCATCAAAAAAAGCAGAATAGCCATCAAAACAATATCCACCACTAAATGAGTGAGAATTAGCTCTCACCACCCGTTGAATTGCTTGCCATTCTCGAATAAATAAACCATTCTCAGTATCAATTTTTGAGTCACGCATCTCTGGACGGAGCTGCCACCACAATTCATCTGTTAATGCATCAACTCCATCGTTATAAGTAGAAGGGCTTGCATAAGCTGATAGAGTTGGCATAGAAGTAGTGACACCCAAACATAGGATTCCTGATAGGACAATAGAAGCTAGTTTCATACTTGTAACCAGAGCTATAGGTTTTTACTAAGTAGTTCGGCATAATTAAGAAACCAGAACCAGAGGGCATACCGCCCACTATGTGGGCGGTATGCTCTTCTAGGTTTTATACCAATTCACGAAAGTGTGACAACACTTTTGTGAATTAAAAAACAAACCCAGTAATGGTTTTCAAAGCTCAAAATGGCGTAGCCATTTTGAGCTTTGGTATTAAGTTTACTTATGCCTAGCTACTTACAACACTCCGAGCCTTCTAGATTCCACAGAGAGATCGAAGTTTGGTAAATCAGACCGCAATGCGAAAAAATAGTTCCCAATTAAATATTTGAGCATAGATGCCAACCTACTTGAATAATTCCTTCAATCCATGCAATAAACGATTGGGGATCCTCTGCGCCAACGATCGCACTCCGTTCTTGAGAGAGAATTTCTTGCTTATCACTACCAAAATATAAACCAAATAGATTTAGTGCGATCGCTTCATCGGTTTGTGTGGATGGCGTTGGCAAACTCCAATCTTGGGCTTTAAGTTGGAGTAAATTAGTATAGCTATGGCTCCAATTCGCATCTTTACCCCTATTGCCATCGCGATCACGATAATCTGCTAACCACTGCAAATATTGCCAAGGGGTAGTCCATTGAACATATTGACCATTGTCAAAAAGAATCCGAATCGTCACGCGATCTCGCTGTCCTGCCGCAAAGTGATTGGCAAATTTTTCCGCTTCTCGACAATGGCGCAAAATATCCCGTGGAGATACCAAATGCCCTGCCCAGACAAATCCGACACTCAGGATAATCCCGAGGTTTTCTTGTTGCCAACTAGCGTGTAAATCAATCAACCACTCGATTGCTCCCTGACTCTTTAATTGTGCGCTCTCTTGTTCTCTATGCATCACGCCAAGGAAGTCATACCCACCAACATACGCCATCAAACCTCGATCAACTTCCGTGGAAAAATTCTTACCCCAAGCTCTTAAGGAATGACTAAATTGAGTGAGGTTAGCCCTATCTTTCAGCTTGGTAAGACGCGCATTAACCCTATCTCCATCACCCATAAACCAAGCGTTCCAGTAGGTTCCCCCCCGATTCTCGTCACGCAGCAACATTTCGCGAAATCTTGGCGAATAGAAATCTCGATGGATTTTTTTCGCGATCGCTTCATAGGTAACTAATCTTTTAATTAATTCGAGGATATTTATTCCCTCACTTTTATTAATGGGAATGAAATCATTTCCCTTGATCGCAGGATCGAGAATTTTAGCAATACATTGATAGATTCTTTTGATTTCTGTGGTACTTAACCTTAATTTGTCCTTGTTTTTATGGGTGATCGTACCTTTATGCAATTGACTATGCAATCGATCTGGCAATTGACTAGAATCTTTAGTAGTTTCCTTAGTAGTTTCCTTTGATTCGCCCCAGTCGCGGCGCAGCTTCCGCGCTTCCAAATCTTGCAAGGCGGTCTCAATCGTCTCACCATCTCCCCAAAAAATTCCCCAAGGTTGCATCTTCCATTTTGTCCAAGCAACTGCCCATTCAGTGGAGTTTGTCAGTTCGGGAAGTTCGGAGTTTAGATTCTCTTGCAGCCATTCATAACAGGTATTCACAATATCTTCCCAGCCTTCCATCAAAGCTTTGAGAGCTTCGCTACAAGAGAAATTGCCCATAACTAAAATATGACTGGGGATTCCTTGGACGATATCGTCATTAGCGATCGCAGGCAATATCACTTCAACACCTTTGTTTTGGGCTGCTCTAACGATCTTCCAGCTTAAATAGGAAAGGATTTGGGATGCTCCATAAAGCTCGCGCAATCTGCGAGACTTTTCGATAAAATTCGGCATGGGCGCAAAACTGAGCGCCGTATACTTAGGGATCTTTGGAGAAAATTGTTCGAGATTGATAGGTTCCTGCATTGGTATATTTTCGTTTTCTAACGTATCTTTTGACACAATCGTTCTGCCTCTCTTACACATTAAGAACAGTAATTTATCAGTTATTTATCATAGATGGCTATTTTATAAAAATATTTTTGTAGCTGATTTATATGGTCTGTATTAGACCTATACAAAAGAATTTAAAGATATTTAGGATTTTTATAAAATATTGTTATTTACTTGACAGGAATCTTATGGCTAAGGCTCGTACTTTAGACTTCTATAGCGATCGGCAAGCCTCTGATCTTTTTAAAGATGTGCGGGTGCTTAGCACCCGCACATCCTTAAACGATTTATACGCTAAATAACTGGCATGGTTAAGCCACAAAAGCCTTTGACCAAAGCAGAGTAGCGTATTCCGAAGCGATGCGCTGCCACAAATTATTTAGGATTGGTATATAATCAAAAGTAAATCAAAAGTAAATCAAAAGTAAATTTAAGTACTTCCTTCCCACCCAAAAAATAGGCATTATTAAAGTGAATAATTAGGCGTACGCGGTTTCGACGCGCAAGCCTAATTATTCACTGGGTAGAGAGTAGTATTCAGGTATTGCTTGGTATTGCGGTCGAAATATAACCCCATGTATTCATTGGAAGCAAACATTCTGAACCGTCGCTATGAATTACCGACCTGTCTGTTAGAGGTTTGGACAGAGCGATCTTCCCTATCGGAATGGCGATCGCAAATTGTTGCCCAAAATCTCCGCTTTCGTTTACAACTCGCTCAAGGTAGAAAAGCCATTGAGGGCAACCAGCAGCAAATTGTCAATTTAATTGAGGCAGTTACTGCCTACTGCGATCGCTGGTTAGCCCAAGATGATTTTGCAACCCTCGAACATGCGATCGTCGTTCCTAAACTGTCAAAGCTAAAACTTTCGACTCTCCAATTATTTGACCTCTACGAAAGCCTAGAACTCTGTGCGAATGAGTTTGTGATTTTACCGAATTTGGTGTTAGAAGTCCGCCGATTCCATCCCAACTGGCTCAAAATCATGGCAGGCGCGATCGCTATTGTCGGCGTTAGTATTGGGACAATTCGTTTGATTTCGTCACCTTTTGGTGAGCAGCGCGGCTATCAGATTGCGGCTACCGCCACCTCGCAACCCGAACGGGTCGCAACCACTATCCCTGAGGATAAATCTAGTAATGCGGCTAAGAGTCCATCGTCTCCCATCCCTTCCCATTCAAGTACCCCCTCTCAACCTTCCGCTTCTGGAGCATTGCCGAAGGTTGAGGTACCTTCGGCAACTCTCAAAGATACCAATCGCCAAGATATCAATCGCCAAGATAACAATCGCGACTCGAAAAGTTTAGAAAGCATGGATAAAGTTGCGATCGCTCCAGAACCAAATATTTCTGGGACTGTTGGTTCTGATGCTGCTAGCAATCGCCAACGTATAGATAATCGCCCCTCCACTTTGGGGAGTAGCGCTAAAATAGCCCCTAGGGAACAACCAAGGCGTTTAGAAGTTCCCAATCAAGCTGGATTGGATTCAGCAGCAGAAATTTCTAAACCATCATCTGCCGCCCCGATGCCATTACCGAGTATCTCGGCAGCTTCACGGGCTGCTAATGAAAATACGATCGCCACAACTAATATCAAAGTTTTACAAATTCAATCGGAGCTACCCAGCGATATCACGACCGCTTTTGTCCGTTATATCCAATCCCAAAAAGTAGCGGTGGTAGGGACAACGATTACTATTGAACTAGATGTTTCAGGCGATCGGGTGCAGAAAATATCTATAGATCGCCAAGATACAGATCGCCAAAATGCAGATCACCAAGATGCCATCCTGAGAGCACAAAATATAACCTCTGAACTCGAAAAGGTCATTACGGAATGGCGATCGCCGAACGCAGTTACGGGGAAAATTCGTCTAGTCCTGCAAATCTAAACAGGTAAGGATGGGCGACGCTTTGCGTCGCCCATCCTTACCTATTTAGTTTTTGGTTATGAGCTGAGCTGAAATACAAAACTAACCTTGTCACCTTTACCCAGCGAAATGCGATCGCCGGCCCTAAGTTTATGGCGATTGCCCGCAGGTAGCGGTAGATTATTAATATAAGTACCGTTCGAGCTGCCCGTATCTTCAAAATAGAACGATCCGCCATCCGAGCGAATATCTGCATGGATACGAGAGACGATATCTGAGTCGGGGAAGCCAGACACATCAATATCGGGAGGAATTACCGTATTGGGCTTACCAATATGCACAACTGGCAAGTGGGCTGGAATTTCAATGGTGAGATTTGTTTGGACATGGAGTAAAGATGCTGCAAATTGCTGTAACTGCGTTTTAACGCTCGCGGGCGAACTCATGGGGGCTTTTCCTAAAGGAGATGGATTATTTGCCTCTGCTTCAAGTAAGGCTTCAATCTCAGTAAATCGGGGATTAGCAGAAACTGCTGAGGTGTCAGGAATAGAATTTATCACAAAACTTTCCGCAGAATTACCCTCTGTCATTTCCTCAGCTAAAGAGCTTGATTGGGAGCTTGAAGTATTGTTAAGCTCCGCTGGGACGGCAGTACCTTCTGATGATGGCTCGACCTTGACAGAAGGGGCGATCGCATTTTCTGGACTCACATTCGGGAGCAAATTAGTCGCAGTTGCTGCCATGAGATTAAATCCACAATGCCCGCAAAACTTAGCATCTGACAACACAGTTGCATGACAATTAGGACATTCTATGTTTTTGATTATGGGCAGTGGCGTAAAGCAGGCTTCGCAGTTTACGGCTCCGTCGGGATTAGCATGAGAGCAGTTAGGACAGGTAATCATAAGAGCAACTTAAGATGGACAGTTGGAAAGTTCTGAACTAGCGACTTATCAAAAATTTAAGGATTTGGAGGTGTTTGTAGTACAGTTTTTGATGCAATGCGGGTTTTCTTCCGTTCTGACTCGCTTAGGGCAGTACCAGTTTGTAGACGAGTTGCGTTATTTTGCAGGATTGTAGATGCATTGTAATCGCCCATTTGCAAAGCAGTTTTAGCAGCAGATTGTAACATTGTTGCCGCACCTGCGCGATCGCCCTGTTGCAGTTTTTGCTCGGCAAGCTGTGTTTGCCGATATTTAGCCAAGGCTAGCAAATGATTCTGCACCTGTGAATCGAGCTGAGGTGTAAAGTCTTGGACGAGTTCCGCCGTGATCGTTACGGGGTCAGATAGGGAATTAATCTGTGCTAGTGATGGGATATCATAACGAACTTGGGCAGTCAAAATTGGAATTGTTGAGCTGGCCGGGTTTTCCGCAATATAGCTAGCAGGGCTGATGTATAAATTAAACAGGACGACCCTTTCTACATCCGTCATCAGATCGCCGAGTCTCACGATAATGGCATTACCCTCGGTTTGATAGGGTAACTCGATCGTATCAGGGGAGACTTGAGCGATCGGCTTCAATTCCGCCAATCTGACATAGGGGGCAAGCTGCAAAACTAAGTGAGCATTGGTCAGCCCGATCGCTTGAACACGTTTTAATAATTTTTGAAATTCTTCACTCGCCGCCGCAGGAGAGGCAATATATGCCATTGCCCCACCCCCAGCATCCGCAATCCGCTCTAGCACATCTTGATTCCAACTATCTCCAAATCCGAGGCTATGAAGCGTCATATTGTATTCCGTTGCTAGACGCGAAAACTGCAAACAACGCTCGTTATCACCATGCTCGTTTTCCCCATCGGTCAGCACAAAAAGCTGACTCACCGTACCATCTTTGCCCTTGCTGGTTTCCTGCAAACCCAACTTGATCCCATCATCAATACAGGTGCCACCCGAAGCCTTGAGAGATTGAATTTTTTCTTTGATCGACTCAGTCCGATCCACGAGTTGATTTTCGACTACCACATGAGCTTTATGGTCAAATCCAATCACACTAATTCGATCCTGTAAATGCATCCGATCTACTAAATCCCTTGCCGCACGTTTGACCGTATCAAGGGGTTGACCGCCCATAGAACCACTGTGATCTAACACAAGACATAGGTTAAGTGGTGCGTTATTGCCATCAACAGAAGCATTTGCCGAAACAGAGATCGCTAACTGACGTTGACTGCTACCTTGGTTGCTATCAAGCAGGCGATCGCTTAACTTACAAGTCAAATTTACGCTCATTTAATCTCTATCCTTAGGATTTCACAGGATTTTTCTAGGATTTCATCGGGATCGAACGGCTTTGTCATATAGACATCTGCGCCCACATCTTCGCCCCGACTGCGATCGAATTCTTGCCCCTTGGCGGTTAACATAATAATATATACATCGCTTAAGCTGTCATCGCTTTTAACCTTTTGGCAGACTTCGTAGCCATTCATCTTGGGCATCATGACATCTAAAAACACCAGATCGGGCTTTTCACTCTGAATCGTCTCGAGTGCCTCTTGACCATTAGTGGCGATTAACAAATCTACGTCATAATCTTCTAGCTCTTCCAAGGTTTGCTCTAATAGCATACGAATGTGCGGCTCATCGTCAACAATTAGTAGTTTTTTACTCATCTTCAAGCCTGCGAGGTATCTCAAAACTAATGTATCACTTACAGGACTGTCTGTGTGTCTAAAAGCGATCTAGGAAAGTACTCTTTGATTGCATTCATCAAGATCTTCATTGGTGAGGACAGATTGGCATTCTAGGAGCGAGAAGGACAGTTTTTATTAGACATATAAAACCAAGAAATAGCGGTGCGGGATGAAGCCCCGCACCGCTATTTCTTGACTGGGAAGGGAGTAAAAAATGGCTACGCCAATTCTTACAGCAATTATCGATCAAACGAACCACAAGTAAATTTTTAAAAGCGTTGCGAAGCAACGCTTTTAAAAATTTACTTGGTTTGGGTTTGAGCGCAAAGCGCTGTAACTTGAAAACCCTCTAATCTTGCTGGCTAATCTTGATAGATTACCTCAAAAATTTCTACTAGATTTTTCTTTCCTTTAACAGGTAAAGTACCAAACTCACGAAACTCAAAACTTGATTGGGTGGCATCGTAAACACTGCGCGTTACTAAAATCTGCCCTCCCTTAGCTAAGCCTTGCAATCGCGATGCAATATTCATTTCATCACCGATCGCCGTATAGTCCATATGCTGAGGCGAACCGATATTACCTACGATGACATCTCCCGAACTAATCCCAATTCCTGTAATAAAATTCTCGCGAATCCATTCAATCGGCAAATTCTTAATCCGCTTTTGCATATTGATTGCCGCCGAGATTGCCCAATATTCGCGATCGGCGATCGCTGAAGGTGCGCCAAACATTGCCACGATCATATCGCCTACAAACTTATTCACCGTCCCTTGATGATTGAAAATAACGTCTACCATCTGCGTAAAATACTCATTCAGATAAGTGACTAGTTGTTCTGGTTCCAGTTCCTCACACTTAGTCGTAAAATTCCGAATGTCGGAAAATAGCATTGCTATTTTCCGTTTACTCGTATTTAAGGATATCTCTTCCTTCTCATTAATTACTGCCTCCGCTACCTGTGGTGATAGGTAACGTTCTAAATTATTTTTAATTCGCTGTTCCCGTAGTTTACTCTCATGCAGGAAAGCATTTTCGATCGCGCCCGAAGCTTGGCTTGCGATCGCCGTAAAGAGCTTAAGCTCCTGAGATGTATAGTTTACTGTTTCAGAACTACTAATATTGATGACCCCAATCGTTCTGTTTTTATTAATAATTGGCGCACATATTAGGGCGTAGCATTCATTTTCATTGGTGAGATAACGGGGATCTTTGGACGCATCATTTACTAATTCAGCTTTACCTGTGGTAAACACATGCCCCGCAATCCCCCGATCAATAGGGATTTGTGAACGATTTAACGATTCCGCAGTACCTTTAGCCGCAATGATTTCTAGGCAATTCGCTTGTGCGTTATAAATCATCACAGATACGCTAGTTGAAGGGATGAGACGACTAGATTCTTCAATTACGAGATCGCCTATTGCTCTTATATCTAAACAGGTGGATAGTTTGCTAGTGATCGTGTACAGAAGGTTAATCTCGCGGTACTTATCTAAAGCATCCGCCACTAGTGTTTTCTGCTCGAATTCACGCTTGACAAAATAGCTCGCAAAATCAGCAACCAGTTCGACCTGTTCTTTTCCGATCGCCCAGCCCAATATTTCATCCCCCAATAAAATGGGGATTTTTTTAATTTCCTTTTCTAATTCTAGGCTTTCGTATTTTTCCTCTATGTTGTGATGAGCATTGTTGTGAGCAATCTCCCCATGCATACCCAAATCTGTGATCAGCAACTGTCCTTCCCGATCTTGAATGGCGATCGCAGAAGTGAGATTAGCTGTCATTCCCCTTAATAAGGATAATATTTCTTGTTTTAGCAATACCTTTTTAAGATTGATCGATGACATGGGTTAAAAGCTATAGGTTTGTTTGGCTGGGGAGTTTTTTGCCGCCCATGCTAAATATCATAACGATTAATAAAGTAGAAACAAACGCTATAATGCTGAGCGGCTAGAGCTTCAATCCTACTAAGCTGTTTGCTCTACTCAAATTTGTTAAATAAATTGTTAAATAAAAAAGATATAATTTGCATTTTTGGATGATTTTCAAGAGTTTTACGCTTGATTTACACAGAATACATGAGAATACATGGAAATTATTCTGGATTAAAATCTTTGGCTCAATAGGTGAATCTTGGGCGTTGCACAAATGAGAGATGAATGAGTAAATAAAAGATAACGAGTTTTAGCAATGAAAAACAATGAAATGTCCAAAGTGTGGTTCAACACATATTACGTAAAAATGGGAAACGAGGAGACAAACAAAATCATATTTGTGCTGATTGCGGTCGTCAGTTCATTGATAACTACTCAGTG
>NZ_ALWB01000107.1 GCF_000332215.1 Pseudanabaena biceps PCC 7429 | reverse complement strand
TTGCATTTTATCAGTTTTCGATCTCCTTGGAAACCATTGCTTGTATGCTTTTCTTGCTTTTTCAGTAAGCCCTACTTATGACAGTGAATATGGCAGTGCTGCCTTTATGAATTTGACCGAGGATATCCCAGCAGACTTATTGCTGCGTCTACGCCCGAATCGATGCTTATACAAAGCACCTGAACCCTATAGTGGCTCTGGTCGTCCTCGCAAGCATGGTGATAATTCCAACTTGCCAATGCTGATAGTTGGGGAGACTCATCGGCAACTTTTAGCTTAGAGGATGAGACGGTCGGACAGGTGCAAATCCAGCAATGGTCTGATTTGCACTTTAAAAAGCATCCCAACGACATTTCCAAGTTATTCGAGTCACCCATCCCCATTGCTCTGGTTTATGGTTAGCTTGGGTCGGTGAACAAATGCCAACTTTAGAGCAGATTTGGCGCTTGTACTTACGCCGTTTTGCCATCGACCATTGGAATCGCTTTGCCAAACAACGTTTACATTGGACGCTGCCACAATTACTGACTCCTCAACAGGCTTTGCGCTGGAGTGACCTCATGCCGTTACTCTCTTGGCAGTTATGGCTGGCGCGTCAACTGGTGATTGATACTCCTTTGCCTTGGCAGAAGCCTCAAACTAATCTTACTTTTGGTCGTGTCGCTCAGGGCTTTGCCGCACTTTTAGTCAGGATCGGCTCTCCTGCTTGTTCTCCGAAACCTCGTGGTAAGTCTCTTGGTTGGAAATCTGGGCGCAAGCGCGATCCTTATCCTCGCTTTCCTATCATCAAAAAACGCGCTTCTCGTCCCAAAAAGGTCAACAAAGACATCCTTAATTCCTAATCCTAAATATTCTCCTTTTCATTCTCTTGGATTTTGCCCAGTTCTCCATTCTCTGGGTTACTTTTTCCTGCTCTTTTTCTGATTAGCTTAATCAACTTAGTCTAAACTCCAGTCAATTACCTCATCAGTGACATTGGAAATAAGCGTTGGTGATACTTCGACCCCATACATTTCTTGCAACTGGGCTTGGATATCCCTGACACTCATACCTCGCGCATACAAGGCAATGCTCTTCTCGTCTAATCCTGACAGTCGATTTTGTCCTTTCTTCACCATCTGTGGTTCAAACTCTCCTTGCCGATCGCGCGGGACTGCGATTTCGGCTACACCAAATTCCCCTTGCACTTTTTTCTGGCTATAGCCGTTACGACTGTTGCTTTGTCCTTCTGGTTTCGATTCATGCTTCTTGTACCCTAGATGGGTCGATAATTCTGCTTCCAAGGCTCGCTCCACTAGTGCGGTGGTTAGTTGTTTCAGGATTCCTCCTTCTCCGAATAAGTCGGGTGGTGTTTTACATTCTTTCAGCAATTCATCGAGCAGTTCTTTGCGTATATTCATCGGTTTTAGTGTTAGTTATTGTGTGTCTAGATTATCTCTCTGTATATATCCCAGACTTTACACAAAATACTCTACACTCTCCAAGTTTCCGCAGATGGAGCCTATGACCATCGTCATTGTTATGACGAGATAGCCCAACATGGTGCTAAAGCCGTGATTCCTCCGCGCAAAGATGCCAAAATCTGGCTTCATGGCAATACCAATGCTGCACCACATCCCCGTGACCAAAATCTCCGTTATATCCGTAAACATGGGCGTAAAAATGGAAACGTGACTCAGGTTATCATCGTCGTTCTTTGGCAGAAACCACGATGTTTCGTTTCAAAAAATCTTTGGTGGTACTTTATGTTCTCGTAAATTTGACAATCAGGCGGTTGAGTTGTTCATCAAATGTGCTGCGCTTAATCGCATGATTCAACTTGCTAAACCTGTCTCCTGTTCTGTTGTTAGTTAATTATCTATCCTAATATTCTCTATTCTTTTGTCTTCTTTTTATTCATGCAACAACGCCTGTCGGCATGATTCAGATCCTCCTCAAACGTCTCGCTTAACTTCTCAAACACGCTCTTAGGGTTTAAGCCCCTTGGCTGTTCTCCAGTCAAGGTAATCGCTATAATTGGTATAAAATCATTCAATGACGTTAGATTAACTTTCTATCTCGAAATCTAACAAAGTTGTTGATATTACAAGATGCCACCAAGGTTACAGGTCAAAAACGAGGATTGCTCGCCGCTAGGGCTATACGTTCTTCAATATTTAGAAGAGCAAGACATTAGTATGAATCATCTCGCGGAGTTGACAGGCGTACCTCAACCAAGACTGCGAGGAGCCTGTTTTAAAGGTACTTGCCCGACTCCAGAGACTTTAAGAAAATTGGCTAAAATTATGGGGAAGCATCACTTAGAGCTTTACACTTTGGCTTATCAGGGGCGGATTGAGCAAGTTCCTGAAGATGTAGATGATAATTTACTTGATATCCTCATCAGACAAATGTTAGAAACTGCGAGGGAACTTAATTTAGCGATGCCCAAGGTTCAGCCCTCCAAAGCTAAAATTCGGAAAGCACTAATGGAGTTAGGATTTAGGGAAAAACGCGAAGAAATTCCCTAGAAGAATTTATCGCTAGATACTCTCAACTCAAAATATATAGGCGGCGCTTTGCGCCGCCTATATATTTTGAGTTGGGATGCTGTGCAAGAGATGGCTATTTAATTAATCATTGGCATCCTTAATCGTTGTTGCCAATTGCTCAAAGCGACGAGGATCGCCTTCGCTAGACTTATCCAAGCGCTCTTGACGTTTCATTTCATAGAGCTTATTTAAAATATCTTGCCAATCGTTAGAAGTTAATGGCGATTCCCGATCAGCGATCGCCTGTTGGCGATCGGGATGAGCAACATGGGGGGAATTAAGTTGTTGCAGTCTTTGCTCAAGCCTTTGTTGGGCTAGCCAGACGCGCCCACGAATCGCCAGCACTTCATCATTGCAGGACATGATATTCAGTTGGGTTTTGATTGCCGATCGCCATAGAGGCTGCATAGGTGCGATCGCGATCCCTAAAGACTCTAAACCCACTACCGACGCATAGCGTACCACCCATTCCTCATCCTGTTGGGCGACAAATAGGAGTGCTTCTAAGGCTTCTTCTTGGGCGACCTCCCGCAATTCATCAGGAAACCAATGCCATTTCATCGCCCCTAAGCCCTTAACTGCCGCACGCCTTACACTAAAGGCAAAGTCAGCCGTCGCCACTCCCAACAGAGTTACCAAACCGCGTGGATCGCCAATCCCAGCCAGAGCGCGAATCGCCCATGCTCTTGCCGTATAGTTATGCATATCCAGCAATTCCAGTAGAGGCGGAACCGACGCACTCCCCAGCAAAATCAATCCGTCTACCGATGCCACCGCTGCCCCAGGATTATTGTAACTAAGGGCTTCGATTAAAACTGGAATTGCACCTTCTAACCTCGCTGCTGCCAAATTTTGGACGGCTTCGAGTAATAGCTTAGAGGAATCTGCTTCTTCTACAGCTTGAATGAGTTGGGAAAGGCGATCGGTCATAGGATAGAGAAGATAGGGCGCTTGCGATTCTCTACTTTACAATAAATCATCCATTAGTGCCATGACCCTAATTGCGCCATCGGTCAGTTCAGGAGGAATTGCTAAGGGGATCTGTTTTTCCAATAATCCCTTGAGCGAAATTAGCTTCAAACTGTTTTCAGCCATAGTATTACTAATCGCTTCGGCCGCTCCTAAATAGCCGATCGCGCCCAAGTCTGAGAGAACCGTACGCCGCAGTTGTAAATCTTTATTAGAGAGAGCGGCAACTAAGCGATCGCCATATTGATTTGCCTCGTCTGCCGCTGAAAGTTGATACATAGCCCTCGCCGCCGCATATTGAACCTTGGGCGTAGGATGCTCCAAAAAAGGCAAAATATCAGGAATTGCTTCTACTGCTCCTAAGGTTCCTAAAGCTTCTAGAAATGCATCGTAGGGGTGTTCGGGTTCCGAGTCAGTGCTAGTTTGGAGATTGGGATTTTTGATTAATTCCACCAATTTAGATAAACAAGAACGATCTCCCAGCATTTCCAAGGATTGAGCAGCAGCCTCACGGACATAAAAGTCTTCGCATTCCAGCGACTCGATCAGTGCTGGTACGGCGCGGCGATCGCCTAGCTTACCCAAGGCTCTTGCTGCATTACGTCGCAAGGGATATCCCCCCGCCTCAGTGCGATCGGCTTCATCGGCTAAAGCTAAAATCAAGAGATCGATCGCCTTTGGTACATTGACCCGAAAACGCCCCAACCACCAAGCCGCATAAATCCGCAAGCCTAAATCTTCGCATTGCAGGTTGATTAGCGCCTGTTCGATGGTTAATTGGTTATCATCTGAAATTTCAGATTCTGGATTCATAATTTAAGAATATCTTTGACTATGTTATCTAGGACTATGCTATCTAGCTTCGACTCCGCTCAGCTAACTTTGGCTGAGCGAAATCGAAGCCACAGGTACTTTAATTAATCGCAAGTCCCTAACTGGGTTTGAATTTTAATTGTGAATTATAAGTAGCTGGGTACAATTAAATATAAAACCCCAAAAGCTGTAGTGCACGCTGCGCGTGCGCTACAGCTTTTAATTCTGGACTTTAATTATGCCCAGCTACGTAGCGATCGCCAAATGTACGTCACTAAATATAACAGGACATAAAACCCAAGAATTGATTGGTGGCGCTCCGCGCCACCAATCAATTCTTGGGTTTTGATTTGTCCTAAGTCAAGTGGCTATAGCTAAGTACCTCAGCATAATTAATACCAAGTTAAGAAATGGCTACGCCATTTCTTAACTTGAAAACCCTTACTGGGTTTGATTTTTAATTCACAAAAGTGTTGTCACACTTTCGTGAATTGGTATAAAATCCAGATCTAAAACCTGCGGCGTACGCGCAGCGTACGCCGCAGGTTTTATGGTTAACTAAATGGCACTAAATCTAGAAAACAAAAAGCACCCCATTGGGGTGCTTTTTGTTTTCTAGACCAGACTATAGCAATGCGTTGATTGCGTAATCGAGGTAGGAGTTAGCTTCAACAGCAGCATCACCAGACAAACCATGGTTTGCTTTGATGTACTTCAAAGCTTCAACGTACCAGCTAGGAGACAATTCAAAGGTACGGTTGATTTCAGCCAAACCAGCGATGAGGTAGTCATCAAGAGGACCTGTACCACCAACAACTAGAGAGTAAGTAACAATGCGGAGGTAGTAACCGATGTCTCTTGCACACTTCTCTTTACCAGTTTGGGTAGAAGCGAAGTTGTGACCAGGAGTGGTGGTGGTGTAAGGATACTTTTGGTAAACAGCATTAGCAGCACCAGATACCAAGGACTCAGCCTTTTCGGTCAAAGCTCTAGCAGCAGCTAGTCCAGAACCTGCTTGACGGAAACGACCAAAAGCAACTTGCAATTCGCTAGAGCTGAGGAAACGACCTTGAGAATCTGCAGAAGCTAGTGCTTCGGTTAAAGGGGTCTTCGACATGACTTAGAATATCTCCAAATAAAAATTATTAACGCGAATTAAACAAAAGAATTAAAAACTAGGAAACTGCGGCTGCGGCTCTGTCAAAGTAGCTGCTGAGTTCAGCGATTAAGCTGCTGCAATCACCACGGGTTACGCCGTTAGGATCGTTAGCAATTGCGATAGCTGCTTCCTTGATCTTTTGAATACCAACTGCAACGGAAGCACCAGGAGTACCAAGGGCTATGTAGGTTTCTCGCAAACCATTCAACGCACGATCATCCAAGATGCTGGAGTCACCAGCATAGATAGCATAAGTTACATAGCGCAAAATGATTTCGAGGTCACGAATGCAAGCTGCTGCACGACGGTTGGTATAAGCATTTCCACCAGGAGCGATCAATGCTGGTTGCTCGGCGAATAGAGAGCGAGCAGCATCAGCAACAATCTTGGAAGAGTTACTAGTAATACGGTTGACGATATCAATACGCTTGTTGCCATCAGCAACCAAAGCGCTCAAAGCATCTAGTTGAGAAGAGGTGAGGTATGCACCACGTGCGTCAGCTTGGGCTACTACCTTGGCAAATGCATCTAATGTCATGTTACGTTTATCTCCAATTGTGTTTTAAGTGTCTTTTAAAAGACTGTGATAGGCAAGCCCATCAATGGATATTTAGTCTAGCCAGTTGCTCTAATCTGTAGTTAAAACAAACTAGAAAAATTTATATTTTTAAATAGACCGAATAATTTGATTGAAAACGGAATTAAATAAATCATTGAATATTAGTATCGAGTATAAATACTCAGTCAATTATTCATTTAGCTTCGTTTAGCTCGTTCAAATTTTCAGCTTCTTTGTTTATACTATGTCGTTGGATCGTTTTTCATTACAGATTGTCACAATTTATAAAGTATTCGTTAACAAATCCCATAATTTGCGATCGCAGAAGCAATTCACAATCTAATATTTGCGCTCTAAATCAAACTGGAAGCCATGAATATATTCTTCTGTCCATTCCGAACCATAGAATCGATTAAATCGATTAAACATTTGCCTAGTGGGATTCTTTCCCTGAAGGCAGGACCCGATAGCACACGTATCCCAACTCACCATAATTTAAAACTAAAACCAGAAGCGTCCCGCTCTCTCTTAGCCGAGAAAATCTAAAAAGGACGGGCGGCGCTTCGCGCCGCCCGTCCTTTTTAGATTTTTAGATTGGTACTCCTAACTCAGCACCTAAAGGAAAGCCTAATGCTTCTCTCTGGGCGTAATACAATTTGGCAACTTGACGCGCTAAGTTGCGAATACGTCCGATATAACGCACCCTTTCGGTTACGGAAATAACCCCTCTTGCATCTAGCAAGTTAAAGGAATGGGAGCATTTCAAAACATAGTCAAAGGCTGGTAATACTAATTCAGCTTCTAACAAATGCCCTGCTTCTTTTTCATACTGTAAGAAAAGCTGGAACAACAAGTCAGAATCCTGTGGTTTACCGCCAAAGTTACCGAAGTTATAGCCGCTATACTCGACCTCTCCTTGATGATGGACTTGACCATATTTGATGTCACCTAGGGTTGGGTGCGATCTCCATAGGATGTCATAAACCGAATCCACCCCTTGCAGATACATAACTAGACGTTCCAAACCATAGGTGATTTCCGCAGAGACGGGACGACAGTCTAAACCACCAACCTGTTGAAAATAGGTAAACTGGGTAACTTCCATTCCATCGAGCCAGACTTCCCAACCCACACCCCAAGCACCAAGGGTCGGTGATTCCCAATCATCTTCAACAAAACGGACATCATGATCGGCGGGATCGATACCTAGATGTTTGAGACTATTTAGATATAACTCGAGGACATCATCGGGGGATGGCTTGAGGATGACCTGAAATTGGTAATAATGTTGCAAGCGATTGGGATTTTGCCCATAGCGCCCATCGGTTGGGCGGCGACATGGTTCGACATAGGCGACACTCCAAGGCTCTGGACCGATCGCTCTTAAAAAAGTATGCGGACTCATGGTGCCAGCCCCCTTTTCTATATCGTAGGGCTGGGCAATCAAACATCCGCGATCGCTCCAATAGGTTTGCAACGCCAATATAACCGACTGAAAATCCATGCTGTACGGGACAATAACACTAGTGTTTTTTATCCTATCAGCGTAGTGTTATCTTTTGAGTGGATATTACTTTGTGAATACTTTGTGAATTTTACAGTTATCAACTACGAAGAGCTGGACTCGACCAATAATGAAGCTTGGCGATTGATCGATCGCCTTGAAGTTGCATCCCAGACTGCCATTATTGCCAAACGCCAAACTAAAGGCAGGGGACAACGTGGCAACCAATGGCAGTCCGACTTGGGGGGCTTGTTTATGTCGGTAATTTTGCAACCTAACTTAGCCGCATCGCAAGCCAATCAAATTACACTCTGGTCAGCTTGGGGAATTGCCAAGGCACTTAACGCAACTGGGGCAAATGTAAGGCTCAAGTGGCTGAATGATCTGTTAATCGATCGCCGCAAATTGGGAGGTATCCTGACTGAGACAAGAATTGAGGCGGGGAAAATTCTGTATGCGGTGGTGGGGATCGGTATTAACTGGACAAATCAAGTACCTGAAGGAGCGATCGCTCTGGGCGAGTTGCCTACAACTTTATCTAGTATGGACGAACTCATTGAAGTGGTGCTGGCAGGGCTCGAACTGGGACAAATTCGCAGCGAACATGAAGGAATGGTGGGCATTTTGGCGGAATATTTACAGATGCTAGAGCGCAAAAATGTACACCAAACGGTTGATGGTCAGGAACTTCAGGGAGAAATAATCGACATTAGACCAACAGGCGAACTGGTAGTAAGATGGGAGGGAAATTCCCAAAACGCGATCTATCAGCCCCAAAACTTTTCTGTCGGCTATCAGTAGACTTAAAATATGCGCAAATCCACAATCTCGACAATTACCCTAGCAACGCTGCTTTGCCTCTCCACAAATAACTATGTTCTAGTTGGCTCTGCATATGCCGCTAATAAATCCGCCATCTCACCTGATATCGCAGTATCCCAACCTTCCACTCCAGCAACTCAAGCCCAACCTCGGATCGCTCCTGTCGCACCCACTACAATCGAAATTGAAGGTAAAAGCAACTTTACTGCTGCCCCAAATTCAGCGCCAGTCAATCAAGCCGTAGGAAATTCTGGCTATAACCAAAACTCTGTCCAAAACTCCGTAAGGGTTAATATCGAGTCTGCATCTACAGTTTCATCGAAATCGGGTTCAAAAATTGATGTCAAGCGATCGCAACCCGTCGAAATTGTTTTAGAAAATCGCTCCAATGGTTGTCAGGCAAGGGCTAGTGAAATTTCAGGTCGTAGTAACAATCTCTGCGCTCCAGAAGTCGCGATCGCTTCTAAACAAAACTACTACCAAAACGGCAATGTCCTTTACGCCGCCGCATCTGGGGATAACTCCATCCAAGTCCGTCGCCTCACCCCCCAAGAAATTGCTGCTATGAGCCTGCCTAGCAATGGTGACAAGCGTATGTTGTTTCCATTAATTGCGCCGACTACGATTAGTTCTTTGTTTGGAACTCGCGTGCATCCAGTTACGGGTCAAGTCCGCTTTCACCAAGGGACAGACTTAGCAGCCCCCGAAGGAACACCTGTGATTGCAGCCTTTAGCGGTCGTGTAGAAATAGCAGGATGGCTGGGTGGCTATGGCTTAATCGTCGTCATTTCCCACGGAGAAACCCATGAAACTCGCTACGCCCACCTGTCTGAAGTATTAGTTAAACCAGGACAAGAAATCAAGCAGGGCACGGTGATTGGTTTAGTCGGTAGTACGGGTATGGCAACTGGTCCCCACTTACATTTTGAGATTTGGCAAAAGATGAAAGAGGGTTTAGTCGCGATCGATCCCACCCCACAGTTGGTACTTGCCATGGAGCAGTTAGAGAAATATCTCGCTCAAGCCACGAAGTCCCCCAATAAGGCTTAGGCG
Source organism: Pseudanabaena biceps PCC 7429 (assembly GCF_000332215.1). Classification (GTDB taxonomy): domain Bacteria; phylum Cyanobacteriota; class Cyanobacteriia; order Pseudanabaenales; family Pseudanabaenaceae; genus Pseudanabaena; species Pseudanabaena biceps. Next base: position 1,873 of record NZ_ALWB01000107.1, on the reverse strand, counting down.
ATCGCCTTTTACAGTTAGGTCATTAAACAATAATTAGCCGTTGCGGCGCTTCGCGCCACAACGGCTAATTATTCACTGGGAAAGGAGTAGTTACTTAACGCCAATTCACTGAAGTTTTGGCTCACATCAGTGAATTAAGAAACAAACCCAGTAAGGTTTTGCAATTCAAAAAAAGGCGATGCTTTTTTTGAATTGCTAAGTAGCTACGCACAAGTAAACTTAAAACCTAGAAGAGCGTACCGCCCGCGTAGCGGACGGTACGCTCTCTGGTTTTGGTTTTTAATTATGCCTAGCTACTTAGTAGTCTTTCCATGATTTTCCCGAAGATAGTAGATGAAAAGCTGTATATTGGCTAGAGTGACAATTTTATCGATCCAAAATTTAAAAAACCTTGATTGCTACTCCCATTAAACCAACTGTAACGACGAGACGACCTGTATTTCCTTTCACCGCTGTGATCGGACAGGAAGAAATGAAGCTCGCCCTGTTGCTCAACGTCATCGATCCCAAAATCGGTGGGGTGATGGTCATGGGCGATCGCGGTACGGGCAAATCCACCACCGTTCGCGCCCTTGCCGACCTCCTACCCGAAATCGAAGTTGTTGCAGACGATCCCTTTAGTAGCCACCCCACCGATGGCGACTTACAAAGTGAAGAAGTGCGCCGCCGTATTGCTGATGGTGAAACATTACCCGTTAGCACCAAGCAAGTAATCATGGTGGACTTACCCCTCGGTGCAACCGAAGACCGCGTATGCGGAACCATCGATATTGAAAAAGCGCTATCGGAAGGTGTCAAAGCTTTTGAACTAGGACTACTTGCCAAAGCTAATCGTGGCATTCTCTACATTGATGAAGTGAATCTCCTCGACGATCACCTCGTCGATGTATTACTAGACTCGGCTGCTTCGGGCTGGAATACCGTTGAGCGGGAAGGGATCTCCATCCGCCACCCTGCCAGATTCGTCTTGGTCGGATCGGGCAACCCTGAAGAAGGAGAATTACGTCCTCAATTACTTGATCGCTTCGGGATGTATGCAGAAATTCGCACTGTCCGCGAGCCAGAACTACGGGTACGCGTGGTTGAAGAGCGGACTAATTTTGATGGCAATCCTCACGGATTCCTCAAAGACTATGCATCTCAACAGGAAGAACTCCAGTCTAAAATCGTCAGAGCACAAACAATTCTCGGTGAAGTTGATATCCCTCACGATCTACGACTGAATATCTCCAGAGTTTGCTCGGAGTTGAATGTTGATGGTCTGCGCGGCGATATTGTTAGCAATCGAGCCTCTAGAGCGATCGCTGCTTTTGAAGGTCGTAAGGAAGTAGAAGTAGATGACATTAAGCGTGTCATTGGTCTATGCCTCCGCCACCGTCTGCGTAAAGATCCTCTCGAATCCATTGATACGGGCTACAAGGTTCTCAAAACCTTCAATCAAGTTTTTGGAATTGAAGAAGAGTAAAACCCACAGGGGTAATTTGTGAATTGCCCCTGCTTTCTTCCCAAGAAGAGAATAGCAGCGCGAAGCGCTGCTATTCTCTTTTAATCCCAAGTTAAGAAATGGCATAGCCATTTCTTACAGCAATTATCGATCAAACGAACCATAAGGAAATTTCTGAAAGCGTTGCTTCGCAACGCTTTCAGAAATTTCCTTGGTTTGGGTTTGAGCGCAATGCGCTGTAACTTGAAAAACCTTACGAGGTTTAGTTTTTAATTCACGACAGTGTGATCACACTGTCGTGAATTGCTATAGCTATAGTCAGTAAAACCCAATAGAGAGTTGCGGCGCTTCGCGGCGCAACTCTCTATTGGGTTTTATACCAAATCACAAAATGGCTACGCCATTTTGTGATTTTAAAACCCTTACTGG
>NZ_ALWB01000106.1 GCF_000332215.1 Pseudanabaena biceps PCC 7429 | reverse complement strand
AGGGTTTGCTACGCAAACCCTTCCTCAAAGCCCGTTTCAAATTATCCCGAACTCACGTTAGTTACTAGGTTTAGTTTTTAATTCACAAATTTTAATTCGCAAAAGTGTTGTCACACTTTAGTGAATTGGTAAGTAGCTAAGCATAAGTAAACTTAAAACCTAGACGAGCGTAACGCCCGCTACGCAGGCGGTACGCTCTCTGGTTTTGGTTTTTAATTATGCCGAACTACTTATAATTCATTTATGAGAAAATTTATGAGAAAAATATTGATTCGACTTCGCTGAGCCAAAGTATCCTGCTGGCTGAGCGAAGTCAAAACCTCCCGCATTTCCCCGAAATTCATTTACAGCAATTTTTGATCAAAAGCCCCCCATGAAATCTTTTGAAAGTGTTGCTTCGCAACACTTTCAAAAGATTTCATGGCTTGGATTTGAGTGCAAATTTTTGTAGGACTGCTAAGTAGACAATCGTATAAGTAACCAATCGTATAAGTAGACAATCGTATAAGTAACCAATTGCATAAGTAGTCAATCGCAATTAAATGTAAAACCCAGAAAGCTATGGCGCACGCGCAGCGTACGCCATAGCTTTTTAATTTGGATTTTAATTATGCCAAGCTACTTACAGAACTCAGCATCCTTGCGAGAAAGCCAGAGAGGGGGGATGAAGCGGCTAGTTAACCTAGGCTAAAATTTAGATTGCGATCGCACTGTACATTCAGAAGGTAACAAATCTAGGTAAAATCTGCATAGTGCCAGTTAATTCAAATATTTCCCATGCCAGAAGATAACGCTAACGAACCGCAAGTAAACCAATCGGCTAATGAAGCAGTATTTAATGAGGTACTAAAGAGTATAGACATTGACCCAGCTTTGCTTGCCGAGCTTGGCGAAGTAACAAACGATCCAGAACAGGCGATCGACACAGCGATCCGTCAATGGTTGCAGCGTCGAGCAATCAAAGAAGCAGATCGATCGCGTCCGCTTACAATGAATCCTGTCGTTCCACCTCGCGGCGAGTGGAACGATTAGGACTACTGAAAAAATACTTAGAATTTCGTTCCTAAAAAACATGTATGAATTTTGGCTAAAAGAAAAGCTGCTCTTAATTGTGGGACTGTTTCAGTTTGGGCTTATTCTCATTGTTTTTGCGATCGCTAAGTTAAGTAAGTTAGTTGCCTCCAAACTTAGTGCAATTAACGAAAGCAACCAAAATAAGATTAAATTTGCACCGATCCCACCCAGTTCATCGGATAAAGAAGAGGTCGTGAGTAGTCCAATTAATCATGAAACAGATCTTGAAACCGCCCCGCAATCGATCGCTGACGAGTCCATAAATCTACAGCCAGAGATCAATAACGATCAGGACGATCAGGAAAATATTGAGCCACCCGTTCCCGACTTATCGGCAGCCGAACTCACCTATAAAGTCGAAATAGCTCCAGACCTATTAACTGAGTTAAAGGAAATTTCTAGCGATCCTACCGCAATCATCGATGAGGCAATCCGTTGGTGGCTGCGGCGGCGCACCTTGGATGTTTTAGATGCTTCACCCGATCGTCAATATCGCGTGGGCTTGAACACCTACGGTTCGGGAAGATCGAACAAAGATCGTTGGAATGACTAGTGGTGTTTTCCCTAAATTCTCCCTTTGATGTAGTGGTAGGGCAAAACCAAGCGATCAAGCTATTAAAAGCTGCCATTCAACGCGATCGCATTGCTCCTGCCTATCTGTTTGCAGGAACAAGCGGTGTGGGACGCAGCAAAACCGCTTCGGCATTTGCCGAAATTTTATTGGGCGATCGCCGATCGGCTAATCGACTGAGCGATCGCAATCATCCCGATCTGCTATGGGTAGAGCCGACCTATCTGGATAAGGGTAAAATGCTCACCGCCAAAGAAGCCGACGCAGCAGGATTAAAGCGCCGTGCCTTACCCCAGATCAGGATCGAGCAAATACGGGAAATTAGCGAATTTGTGAGCCGTCCCCCCCTTGAGTGCCAGCGATCGGTGGTCGTTCTGGAGGAAGCCCAATCGATGGCGGAGTCTGCTGCGAATAGTTTGCTAAAAACCCTCGAAGAACCACTTTACGCCACGATTATTTTGATCGTCCCCGATGCTAGTGCGATCTTGCCCACCCTAGTTTCACGCTGCCAACGTATCCCTTTCACGAGACTCAATCAGAGCCAGCTACAGGAGGTGCTCGTCCTTGCAGGGCATACCATCCCCCCCGAAGTATTAGCCCTAGCCCAAGGCTCGGCGGGTAATGCGATCGAATCTTTCGAGCGTTTTAAAAGCATTCCTGCTGAATTGCTAACCGCCGTCCGCCAAATTCCTCAAGATGCAAAAACCGCTATGGCGATCGCCAAACAAATCACCAAGGAGCTAGAAGTGGACTTGCAATTATGGCTGATCGATTATTTACAAAATTATTTTTGGGAACAGCAAAGATCGCCGATAGTTTTGCAACACCTCGACAAAGCAAGGGAGTTGATCGCTCGCTACGTCCAGCCACGCTTAGTGTGGGAAGTAACGCTTTTGCAAATAGCAGGAAAGATTGGAAACTGAAGAGCGGTGCAGCGCAAAGCGCCTAGCTTCTCTTTCCGTTTTTTATGGGCGATAGCTATATATGCGTCATAATAGTGATCGTGACCTCCTTGATGAGGTATAAACCCTAGCTAATTTTTGAAAGTTTAGAACGATGACATCTGCTCCTAAAGCCAAACCTGAGAATCTCACGAGTCCCGCCGAATTAAGCGAATATAAAGACACCGTTAACTTGCCGCAAACAGACTTTTCCATGCGGGCAAATGCGATTATTCGTGAGCCAGAGATTCAAAAGTTTTGGCAAGAGCAAGGGATTTTTGAAGACCTCTCCCACAATAATAAAGGTGATGTGTTTACCCTCCATGATGGTCCTCCCTACGCCAACGGCACATTACACATGGGTCATGCCTTAAACAAAGTTTTAAAAGATATTATTAATCGCTATAAGTTATTGCGTGGCTATAAAGTTCGCTATGTGCTGGGTTGGGACTGCCACGGCTTACCGATCGAACTTAAAGTTTTACAAAATATCAAAGCCGAAGAACGCGCTAATTTAACGCCTTTGCAATTGCGGAAAAAAGCCAAGGAATTTGCATTGCAAACGATTAACGAACAGGCGACAGGTTTTAAGCGTTGGGGAGTTTGGGGTGACTATGAGAATGCCTATTACACGCTGAAACCTGAATATGAAGCGGCTCAAATCGGAGTATTTGGGCGAATGACGTTAAAAGGCTATATCTATCGCGGATTGAAACCAGTCTATTGGTCGCCCAGTTCCCATACGGCCCTCGCGGAAGCCGAATTGGAATACCCCGAAAATCACGTTTCGCGCAGTATCTATGTTGCCTTTCCTGTCACTAATCCTAGCGAAAAGTTGAAGGCGATCGCTGATCTAACCAATCTCCATGCCGTGATCTGGACAACCACACCTTGGACAATTCCCGCCAACTTGGGCATTAGCGCCAATCCCCATCTCAGCTATAGCATCGTCGCGGCTGGTGATAAGAACTATATCGTGGCAACGGAACTGGTTGAGAAGTTAGCCGCTACCTTTGAGGAAGCTTTAGAAGTCAAATATACCTTCAAGGGTGATGTTCTTGAAGGAGCCATTGCTAAGCATCCCATTGTCGATCGTCCTAGTCCGATTGTCTTAGGCGATCACGTCACCGCCGAATCAGGTACGGGCTTAGTGCATACTGCGCCTAATCATGGTCAAGATGACTTTATTGTCGGTAAAAAATACAATTTAGGTATGATTTCCCTTGTGGACGATCGCGGTATTTTCAATGAAGATGCTGGTGCAGATTTAGCAGGTTTGAGCGTGCTGAAGGAAGGCAATGCTAAGGTTGTGGAAATCTTGACCGCTAATGGAACCCTGATTAAAGAAGAAGCCTATAACCACAAATATCCCTACGATTGGCGGACTAAGAAGCCTGTGATTGTTCGCGCCACTGAGCAATGGTTTGCCTCCGTTGATGGTTTCCGCGAAGAAGCTTTGAAATCAATCAAAGAAGTTAACTGGATTCCAGCGATCGGGGAGAATCGGATTACCTCAATGGTGCAAGAGCGATCGGACTGGTGTATTTCCCGTCAGCGCACTTGGGGCGTACCGATTCCCGTATTTTATGATGAAGAAACCAACGAGCCTTTGCTCACCGAAGATACAGTCGATCACATTCAAGAACTCATTCGCGAACATGGTTCCGATGTGTGGTGGGAAAGAGAAGTTGAAGAATTACTTCCTGAATCCTACAAAAATAATGGTCGCAAGTATCGCAAAGGCACAGACACAATGGATGTCTGGTTTGATTCTGGTTCCTCATGGGCAGGAGTACTCGGTGGTGAAAGTCATAATTCGCGCACCGTTCCCTATGCGATGAACTATCCTGCGGATATGTATCTGGAAGGTTCCGATCAACATCGGGGTTGGTTCCAATCTTCGCTTTTAACTAGTGTGGCAACCAATGGCTATGCCCCTTACAAAACCGTATTAACTCATGGATTCGTCCTTGATGAAAAGGGACAGAAAATGAGTAAATCCCTCGGTAACATCGTCGATCCGATGGTGGTAATTAATGGCGGTAAAGACCAGAAGAAAGAGCCTCCCTATGGTGCGGATGTGATCCGTCTGTGGGCGGCGAGTGTCGATTACAACGGTGATGTTCCCATCGGCAAAACCATCTTGGCGCAGATGTCCGATGTGTCGCGCAAGATTCGCAATACTGCCAGATTTTTACTCAGCAACCTCTTTGACTTTCAACCTGCGGAACATCTAGTTCCCTATGCCGATCTCACGGAAAGCGATCGCTACATCCTGCATCGTCTCGCCGAAGTCACCAAGGACATCACCGAAGCATACAAGAAGTTCCAATTCTCGCGCTTCTTCCAAGTGATTCAGAACTTCTGTACAGTGGATTTATCAAACTTCTATTTAGATATCGCCAAAGATCGCCTCTATATCAGTGCGCCCAATGCTGCCCGTCGCCGCAGTTGCCAAACGGTATTGATGTATTGCTTAGAGACAATTGCCAAGGCGATCGCCCCAGTACTTGCCCACACTGCTGAGGATATCTGGCAACACTTGCCCTATCCTGCACCAACTAAATCCGTATTCCAATCGGGTTGGTTTATTGTTGATCCTGAATGGCACAAACCCGAACTAGCAGCTAAGTGGAATCGACTACGCATTGTTCGTAACAGGGTAAATAGAGTGCTAGAAACAAAGCGGCAAGAAAAGCTTATAGGCTCTTCACTTGAAGCTAAAATAAAGATTGAGGTTTCACCTGACAAATTACAGCAAGATCTAAAGTCTTTGAATGAAAACCATCAACTGGAAGATCTATTTATTTGTTCTCAAGTTGAATTTGTTACTGGGTTACCAGTGAACCCTATTGATGATTTGATTGTTTTAGTTGATGAACATGAGAAAATCTTTCCATTAGAAGCCGATGTAACATCCGAAAATTCAAAAATTATATTTGATCCCTCAAGAACGAAACCTTCAGACAATGACAAGTATAGATTTGAAGGAGTACGCATTGTTGTAGAAAAAGCTGATGGTGAGAAATGCCCTCGTTGCTATAACTACTCTACCCACATCGGTGAATCGGCTGAGCATCCCCATATTTGCGATCGCTGTGTCAGTGCATTAGCAGGTACTTTTTAGTAAATCGTGATTAGATAGCGATCGCTTACATCTATCGTTTAGATATAGGCGATCGCTGTTTTTTTATTAATTTTGTTGAGCTAAAATCTCTGTATCCAAGTGAATCTAAACTTTGGGAGACAAAACTAATGGTAAATGTTCTGCAAATCGGAGAAGTTGGTACTGAGTTATCTAAACTTGTCAACGAAGTGAGAGATTTGCATACACAGGTTGTGATTGAAGCTGAAGGAAAGCCAGTAGTGGCAATGGTTCGTTATGATTATTTAGCAAATTTGCTTGAAGCCTTGGAAGATGCGATCGATAGTAATTTACTAAAAAAGGCTGTTGCTAGTAATGATCGATTTTTTAGCTTTGAGGATGTGATAGATGCTCATAACAAAGCTCATTACACCGAAGTTGTAGTAGAGGATTTCACGAAGATATGAGCGATCGCTATACGTTGCAGTTTGCTAGAGATGCTAAGAAATCGTTGGCAGAACTACAGCCCAAACAATTCAAGCAAATTGCAACCAAAATATTTGCACTATTAGACAATCCTCAACCGCAAGACTGTAAAGCATTAAAAGGTTATCCCATTATCGTGTAGATTCGGGCGAGTATCGTGTTCTTTACACTGTGGAGGATGGACAAATAAGGATTTTTAGGGTTGGTAAGCGTAATGATGATGAGGTCTATCGTAATTTGTAAAAGGTCTTTACGTTTACTTATAGCTGTCGTCAACTCTGTTGTGACAAAATTAAAACCCAATAAGAGAATTGCGGCGCGAAGCGCCGCAATTCTCTTATTGGGTTTTATGTACTAATACACTTTGCGACAGCTATTTGCGACAGCTATAAAAGTCCAATGGGGTTTGGCAATGCCAAACCCTTCTTTGTGAATACCTCTTTATGTAGGTGCAACTAATCGGTCATCCATGCCTTTAGCTAGATTAACATCTCGAAATATTTTGTTATATTTCTTTACATAAGGAAATCAAACAAAGGAGAAAGCAATGAGCAGCTATACAGTCGACGAACGCGGTGTACTCAACAATTTCGCAGTAGAACCAAAGATGTATGTTGAAGAATCCGACAGAGCGGGTTTCACCCCTTACGCAGAATTATTGAACGGTAGACTTGCAATGATTGGCTTTGTCTCCTTGTTGATCCTTGAAGTTTTCACAGGGCATGGTTTGATTTGGTGGCTGACAAATATCTAAATCCCATCTATTCCTGATCTAAATGTTTGAGACAAAGTAAAAACGATTCTTTAACCCTGCCTTTTGGTAGGGTTTTTTATTGGTTTGGAGATATATCATTACAGTCCAAATCAAAACCCAAGAGTTGATTGGTGGCACGAAGTGCCACCAATCAACTCTTGGGTTTTATATTTATTTGTGCCGAGTTACTTAATAAGCGATCGCATATTGTCTGTAAAACCTTCGCTTCATCCTCGGAGATGTGACTAGCAAAATGCTCAGAAATTCCTTCAGCGTAAACGATCCACATTTTTTGCTGCATGGCTAAACCTGCCGCAGTTAAGACTGCATAGGTTCCGCGCCGATCGCTTGGACAGGATTTGCGATAAAGCAAATCGGCTTTTTCGAGGCGATCGACTAATCGCGTTAGATTGCTACGGGTTAATAGAATTCTTTCGGCTAGTTCGCTTAAGCGTAGACGGTTATCGGGCGCTTCTTTGAGCGTGAGCAGTACGTCATACCACTCCAAGGGAGGCAGATCGGCTTGAGTAAGTTTTTCGGCAATGCGATCGAGGATCTTGGTATGAGCGGTCAAAAGCGATCGCCAAACAGAACTTCGCAAAGGATCTAGGGCTGAATTTATTGACATACTTCCAGTATCCAAAAAAATCGTTGCAATCGCAATTATAAAAATAGGCTCATAGGGGCGGCGCAAAGCGCCGCCCCTATTTTTGGGAATTTAGTTGCAATTGCAATTAAATATGCTAAATTAAATTTAGTTGCAATTGCAATTAATGTAAATGCAACTATATCCAAATATTAGCCCCCTTTACAAATTGCACTTACAAATTGCCATGTTGCCTAAGCTCAAGCTGATCAGCCACAATCTTTGTCCCTACGTACAGCGATCGCTGATCGCAGTCCTTGAAAAGCAAATACCTTGCGATCGCGAATATATCGACCTTGCCAACAAACCAGATTGGTTTCTTAAAATTTCACCATTGGGGAAAGTACCATTACTGCTGGTTGATGATGAAATCTTGTTTGAATCAGCCGTAATTTGTGAATATCTTGATGAAATTACGCCCGATTCGCTGCATCCTGAAGATGCCTTAACCAAGGCTAAGCACCGCTCTTGGATCGAATTTGGGTCAAATCTACTTACAAAAATTGCGGGTTTCTACTCGGCTAAGGATGAAGAGACTTTTGAAGCAAAACGGTTAGACTTGATTACAAATTTAGAACTACTAGAAGCACAACTCATTGCAGCACCATATTTTGTAGGCGAAAAATTTTCGCTGATTGATGCGGTCTATGCACCCATATTCCGTTATTTTGTTGCCTTCGATCGCTATCAAAATTTTGGCTTTAGTGATCGGACTCCCAAAGTTAAGGCTTGGCGCGAAGCTTTATTAGGGCGACCATCGGTTCAGCAAGCCGTTGACGAAAATTATTACGAATTACTTGATGAGTTTTTCCAAAAGAGAAATAGTTTTTTAAGTAAGTTGATTAAATAATAGCTCGGCAAAAAACAGATTTAAAAGATGCGGCGCAGCGTGCGCCGCATCTTTTAGGGTCTTATATTTAATTAAGCCCACTTACTTATAGGATAAATCAAAAGCCCAAAGATAAGTGGTGGCCCTTCGCACCGCCACTTCGCGCCGCCACTCATCTTTGGGCTTTGTTGCTATAGCTTTTGCCAAAGTTGAATCTCATAGCAGAGATGCTTGTGAAAAAGAGTCGAGGCATTAAGCCCTTCCGTAATCAAATTTTTGATTGACTTGCCGAAGAAGTAACGCATCAATTTATAGATCGGTGGAACTGCGATCGCGATTAGATTGCCGATATATTTCAGTGTAGAAACTCCAAAGGTTTGGAAGCTTTGCACACAAATATCCAAAGTTGGAGCAATATGTGCCGAAATGTCATCGGTCTTGACCAACTTAAATCCCGCCTTCTCCATTGATTTATGCAGATCGGCATTAATCAGACAGTTAGAAAACATCCCTTCCTTATATTCAGGATCTTTCCGTAACATATCTGCTAATAGCACGTAACTGCCAGATTTTACCACCGCAGCCGAACCTTCTGCTATCATTTCTGGCGACATATATTGAGTACTTTCGCTAAATAGAATTAGATCATAAGTAAGCTGCGCGGAATACTTTTGCGGCGCTTGCACAAATTCTTGAAAGGTATCAATATGGAATAAAGCTTTTCCTTTGGTACGTTCCAAGAAATTAGCTTGTTGAAGTGGATCGGGAGCTAGTCCCTCAACTTGTAAACCTTTCTCAATCATCGATACAGCATTATCTCCATTGCCACAACCAACATCTAATACGGAATGAATATCGGCTGGAAGAAAAGCGAGAAGGTGGGTGGCATAGGCTTCTTGGGCTACACGCAACTTGGTAACCGTCAACTCATCTGTGGGAGATGGAATTGGTTCCCAATAACCGTAGTGAAGATAGGAAGAACCTGTCAAATCTCGGTAATATTGTAGTGCAGCGTTTTGGTAGCGAATTACATTGTTCATAGACTAGTAAATATAGCAGTTTTCCCTCTGGGCTGTACTATAACAACGTAAGGTTTGCTTAGGACATAAAACCCTAAAGATGAGTGGCGGCGCGAAGCGCCGCCACTCATCTTTAGGGTTTGTCCTCGCTATCTCTTATACCAATTCACGAAAGTGTGACAACACTTTTGTGAATTAAAAACCAAACCCAGTAAGAGTTTTCAAAGCTCCGCCCGTCCTTATCTAACCCTCATTTAGTGTATGTTTCTAGGCAAGGCTGAAACTCTTCCCAACGACGACTGACCTGTGCATAGCAGTCAGGAGGAAAAATTTTCAGGTTTTGGAAGAGATTGATTTCGAGATGATGCTCCATCTTCATCAGGAGAACAATCTCTTTGTCTGGGGCATAATTTCCGACAGCTTGGACGAGAACAGCGATCAATTCTTGATCGAGAGAAAAAGCTTGAATTGAAGAGATTAATTCTTGTTCAGCAATAAATTGTGATTTGAATTGGGTAACTTCTAAGCCTGTGTTATTAGGAGCGATCGCACTGCGATCAATATCACAAACTATGACTCCGCGACCATGCTGCAAAAAGCCTTGCCATGCCGAATAGCCGATCATCATTAGGTTCGCATGAATAAAGCTTTTTTGCCAATAGCCAAAATTGCCTTGCCAATCACTATCTTTTAACTTCATCTATTACCTCGTAGATGTAGATTTATGGATTTGAAATGAGCTTCGGCGGGCGTTCTGACTTTTTCTGCTGATCAACAGAAAATCACAGTTGCGGGACAGCGTTGGATTTGCACCAATCTTTCCCCATTACTTTTAGTGACTGCTCCTCACTAAAACCGAAAGCTGAAGTCAAAGTATAACATCTATGGCGATTGGCAATTTTTCAGAGACAGTTTATACAAAAACTAAAAATGGCTACGCCATTTTTAGTTTTAAAACCCTTACTGGGTTTGGTTTTTAATTCACAAAAGTGTTAGCGCACTCTCGTGAATTGGTATTGCATCCGCTATATTAGGATAGGCGGCACTTGATATGGCTCATCCTCATCTTAAAATCCGACTATGGATCTTGAACTTTCTCGATTTTATAAGGCTTGCAACCCGACGCATCCTCTTGATTCTAGTAATGAAGAGGATCGCAGCTATTATGTTGATTTATCAACGGTGCGGGGTGAAAAGTTAATTGAAAGTCTGTCCCGTAAGATTGTCAGGATTTCACCCGATGAGTCAACCTGCCAGTTATTTACGGGACATATCGGCTGTGGCAAATCAACGGAGCTTTTGCGGCTGAAGCATGAGTTGACCGAGAAAAAATTTCATGTAGCTTATTTTGAATGCGATCGCCAGTTAGAACTGAGCGATGTTGATGCGAGTGATATTTTGTTAGCGATCGCAGGACAACTCAGCAATGGCTTAGAAAAGGAAGGGATCAACATCATCCCAGAATATTTCAAGAAATTGTTTGGCGAACTAAAGGATATTTTGCAAACAAAGCTCGATCTGAGCGCAAATTTCAAGCTGTCAGTGGGGATTGCCGAGATTACGGCTCAAGCCAAGAATAGCCCGTCATTGCGTCGGCAAATGCGCGAACGGTTAGAGTCACGCACCAATAGCATTATCAATTCGATTAATAAGGAGTTACTCGCTCCTGCGAAGGAAAGACTGAAAGCTAAGGGGCTGAATGGTTTAGTCGTGATTGTGGATAACCTCGATCGCATTGAAAATCGCATCGATCTCAAGGAGCAGTCAAGGGCTGGGTATTTATTTGTCGAACGGGGCGATCAGTTGCGGGGGCTAGATTGTCATGTAGTTTACACGGTTCCATTGTTACTGACTTTTTCTAATGATGCCGCGATCGTGACGAGTCGGTTTGGTACGGATATTAAGACTTTGCCGATGGTTCCCGCAAGATTAAAGGATGGCAGTGAGTGCGAGGCTGGAATGGCACTACTCAGACAAATTGTAATGGCGAGGGCATTCCCAAAGGTTAATTCCGTCCAACGGATTAATAGTGAATTTGTGAATAAAGTATTTGATTCACCCCAAACTCTTGATCGCCTATGTCAAGCTAGTGGTGGTCACGTTCGCAATTTATTTCGATTACTGTATGGCTGTTTAGAGCAGGATGATCCGCCAATTACAGCTAAGTTGGTCGAAAGTATCATCGCTAAGGAACGGAATAAGATGATAAAAACAATTACTGATGATGAATGGGAACTAATTACAAAAGTAAAACAGGATAAGAAGGTAAGAGGTGAGTCGGAGTATCAGACGCTGATCAAGAGCCAGTTTGTGTTTGAGTATGAATATCAAGGTGATAGTTGGTTTGATGTAAATCCAATTTTGGATGATTAAGACTCTCACCCCCAATAGTTACTATGTACACACAAGTCTCAAAAACCCCCTTTAATTCCCCTTTGCAAAGGGGGAAAACTAGAAATCTTGTTCCCTCCCCTTGCTAAGGGGAGGGCTAGGGAGGGGTTATTAATGAGAATAAATAGAGGAAAGTTCGATGAGCGATCGCACCGATATAATTGCAGATAATAATCGCGATGCATTACGTCGATTGACGAGAATTGTGACGCGATCGCAGGGATTTTCATTGTCGATCACTTTATGTAATTATCGAATTTTACAAAATCGCGTATTGCAAGACTTGCGATCGCAATTAGCAGCAAACAATTTACCAGAAACGGCGATCGCCATAATTGAACTGAAACCTGATACTAAAACTTTGCTAGCACCGATTCAGGTATTGATGGGAGAGGTTAATCAATTACCACCAGAGCAGAAGCCCAAGGTGCTAATGGTTTTGGGATTGGATGCGGTTACGGAAATCGAAGTAGTTTTGAAATCGGCGAATCGAGTACGGGAGGAATTTGCCAACTGTTTAGAATTTCCGATGGTGCTGTGGCTGAACGATCGCACTCAGGATATTTTGACCCGTGAGGCAAGCGATCTGGCGAATTGGACTACGGCAGGAGCGATCGAGTTTCAGCTTGATACCGATGAACTAAAGATACTGCTCCAAGAGTCAACGGAAGAGATGTTCGAGCTTTTTCTCAATCTTAGCAATCGTAAATCGCTACAAACAGCGATCGCGAGTGGTTTACAAAGGTTTGAACTAAGAACTGCGGTGACGGAGTTAGAAACAAAAAGCGTCATCGATCTAGAACTGAGGGCAAATCTCGATTTTGCTTTTGGTTGTATTGCTTTTACGGAATCGCAGATCAATCAGGCAAAGGAACTATTTCAAAAGAGTTTGGCGTTTTGGCAAGGTGGAAATCAGCTTAAACAAGCAGTTTGCCTATTGCAGTTAGGGATGTGCGATCGCGCGATCGCTTTTCGTAGTCGCTTCAATAAAGAGCCATTTTATCGGACATCGCAACAATATTTTACGCAAAGTATCGCCATTTTCCGCCAAATAGAACAATGGGATCTTGTTGCCGAATATATTAATTTTTTGACAGTTACGGTAGAAGAGTTAGCAAGTTTGGAATTCTCTACCCTATCGCATCAAGAGCAATTAAATAATAACTTGTGGGAAGAACTAGAATCTCTTGCAAACGAGGCGTTAGTACTCCATCAGACTTATCCTAATCCATTACGAGAGGCTAACGATCGCGGTATTCTTGCCGCAGTCAGACTAGTTAAGGCTGACTATGCCGCCGCAAAACAGTTTGCCGAGTCAGCACTGGCTCTCTATCAGGATGCGACAGATCGCAAATTGCCAAATTTGCCATTTTCAGAACGCTATATCTATGGGAAATATGAGCTTTGGCTCGCAAAAGCCTTAGCAGGAATGGATGATAAACAAGGCGCGATCGCTCGATTAGAAGGAGTACGCGATCGCTGGCGACATCAGTATGACGCTAGGGTATATGTGGCAGTTTTGGAGGAATTGCGATCGCTCTATACATCGGCAGGGCTATATCTTGAAGCATTTGAAACGAAGCAACATCAGCGATCGGTGGAGCAGCAATATGGGCTACGCGCCTTTATTGGGGCAGGAACACTGAATCCTAAACGGGAAGCTAGTAATCCTGATATGTATGCTTCTATATCATTTAAGAATGATGGCATTGCTCAAGAGATTGAGGCTTCAGGCAGAATGCAAGATGTACAGAACTTGGTTGATCGCATTGGTCAGGCAAGATTTCCGTTAACGGTGGTGCATGGTGATTCAGGTGCGGGGAAAAGTTCAATTTTGAGTGGTGGTGTGATTCCTGCATTACGAGCGAGAGAAAGCTTTGATGGGCGCAAGGTTTTAGTTTTGGTAGTTAGGAATTATAAAGATTGGAGCTTAGAAATCAAGCGTCAGTTGGATCGATATTTTAGCGATCGCTCTCCCGATCTCGATCCAATTCATCATTTCAAGCGCAATATCGAAGAGAATTATTTGACAGTAATAATATTCGATCAGTTTGAGGATTTCTTTTTTAAGAAGGAAGATTTTCGCGATCGCTTGCCATTTTATAAGTTCCTGAAGGCTTGTTTGCATACGGATTTTGTGCGGGTGGTGCTGTCGCTGCGGGAGGATTATCTGCATTATTTGTTGGAATGCGATCGGGCGGTGGATTTGGAAAAGGTGGAGAATGATATTCTCGGTAAGCAGGTGCGCTACTATGTGGGGGATTTTACGCAGGATCAGGCGCGACAGGTGATCGAGGCATTGACTAGGCGATCGCAGTTACGTTTGGAACCTGAGCTGATTGATCGCCTTGTAACGGATTTGAGTGGTGAGCAGTTGCGGATTTTGCCAATTGAGTTGCAGGTGGTGGGGGCGCAGTTGGAGTCGGAGAATCCGCCGATCACGAATCTGCGTGAGTATATGGCTTTGACGTGTAGTGTGGTTGGTGCGAAGCACCAACCACACTACACTATGTCTGGACGTAAGCCTAGTGAGGTGTTGGTGGAGCGGTGGTTGGAGAATGTGGTGCGGGACTGTGGGGTGGCGAATAAAGATTTGGCGGAGAGGGTGTTGTATGCGTTGACGGGGAATGAGGAGAAGCGTCCGCAAAAGACGCAAGCGGAGCTTGCGAGTGAGTTGTTGGGAGTGGGATCTAGTGATGGTTTTCGATCCCCCCCAGCCCCCCTTAAAAAGGGGGGAGAAGAGTTACGCCAATTCCCCCTTTTTAAGGGGGATGCCGAAGGCAGGGGGATCGAACTTCTTAACGAAGCAGAAAATCTCTCGCTGGTGCTAGCGGTTCTAGTCGGCTCTGGGCTTGCTTTTCGGGTGAGTAGTTCGCCTGATGATCGTTTTCAGTTGATTCATGATTATTTGGTTAGCTTTATTCGCAAAAAGTATGTCTTCGGCATGGCGGAAGAGTTGCGGATGACTAAAGAACAATTGCGATTGGCTTTAGCAGAAAAAGAAAACGCCCTAGCAGAAAAAGATAAAGAACTACAACGCGCTGAAATTGCTGAAATCGAAGCGTTGAGTATTGCCTGTGAGGCTTATTGGCTGGCGAATAAAGAATTAGAGGCAATGATCACGGGATTGAAAGCTGCAAGATGCATCTTCGATCCTGATATCCGCAAGATTGTTCCTAGTTACATTAAGGATAGAACCTTAGGACGACTATGGGAAGTCATTTATAACATTCGCGAAGCTAATCGCCTTGAAGGTCATAACAAGTCGGTTACAAGCGTAGCCTTTTCACCAGATGGAAAAACTATCGCCTCTGGTAGTAATGACAAGACAATCAAATTATGGAATTTGGAAGGAAAAGAACTACGGACGCTGATAGGACATCGCAATGGGGTTTGGAGTGTAGCTTTTTCACCAGATGGAAAAATCATTGCCTCTGGCAGTTCTGACTACACGATCAAATTATGGAATCTGGAAGGAAAAGAACTGCAGACGCTGACGGGTCATAGCAATTGGGTTGAGAGCGTAGCTTTTTCACCAGATGGGAAGATCATCGCCTCTGGCAGTTCTGACCTCACGATCAAATTATGGAATCTGGAAGGAAAAGAACTGCGGACGCTGACAGGGCATAGCAATATTGTTATGAAGGTAGCCTTTTCTCCCGACGGCAAAACCATCGTCTCTGGCAGTGATGACAAGACGATCAAATTATGGGATCTGGCTGGAAAAGAACTGCGGACACTGACGGGGCATAGCAATGAGGTTTGGAGTGTAGCCTTTTCACCAGATGGGAAAACTATCGCTTCTGGTAGTAATGACAAGACAATCAAGTTATGGGATCTGGCTGGAAAAGAACTGCGGACGCTGACGGGACATAGCAATGGGGTTTGGAGCGTAGCCTTTTCACCAGACGGGAAGATCATCGCCTCTGGCAGTCGTGACCACACAATCAAATTATGGGATCTGAAAGGAAAAGAAATTCAGACACTGACGGGTCATAGCAATATCATTACGAGGGTAGCCTTTTCACCAGATGGGAAAACCATCGCCTCTGGCAGTGCTGATCACACAATCAAATTATGGAATCTCAAAGAAAAAGAACCACAGACGCTGACGGGGCATAGCAAAATCGTTATGAAGGTAGCCTTTTCACCAGATGGGAAAACCATCGCCTCTGGCAGTTATGACAGCACGATCAAATTATGGAATCTGGCAGGGGAAAAACTGCGGACGCTGAGAGTTGATAACAATTTCGGTACAGTAGCCTTCTCACCAGATGGAAAAACTATCGCTTCAGACGGTTATAAACACACGATCAAATTATGGAATTTGGCAGGAAAAAAACTGCGGACGTTGACAGGTCATAGCAATGCAGTTGGGAGCGTAGCATTTTCACCAGATGGGAAAACCATTGTCTCTGGTAGTTATGACCACACGATCAAATTATGGGATCTCGAAGGAAAAGAACTGCGGACGCTGACGGAGCATAGTAGTATGGTTATGAGCGTAGCCTTTTCACCCGATGGAAAAACCATTGTCTCTGGTAGTGATGATAACACCATCAAATTATGGAATCTCGAAGGAAAAGTGCTGCGGACGCTCACAGGTCATCGTAATTGGGTAGGGAGTGTTGCCTTTTCACCCGATGGGAAAACCATCGTCTCTGGCAGTTCTGACAACACCATCAAATTATGGAATCTCGAAGGAAAAGTGCTGCGGACGCTCACGGGGCATAGCAATTGGGTTAATAGCGTAGCCTTTTCTCCTGATGGCAAAACCATCGCCTCTGGCAGTTCTGACAACACGATCAAATTATGGGATATTGATCCAGAGTTAGCAATTTCTGAAGCCTGTGATTGGCTACGTCCATATCTCACCAATAACCCCAATGTTTCTGAAAGCGACAGACAACTTTTGGGAAGTAAAAAGTAGAAAGGAAAAAGGCGTTGTTGCATGAATAAAAAGAAGACAAAAGAATAGAGAATATTAGGATAGATAATTAACTAACAACAGAACAGGAGACAGGTTTAGCAAGTTGAATCATGCGATTAAGCGCAGCACATTTGATGAACAACTCAACCGCCTGATTGTCAAATTTACGAGAACATAAAGTACCACCAAAGATTTTTTGAAACGAAACATCGTGGTTTCTGCCAAAGAACGACGATGATAACCTGAGTCACGTTTCCATTTTTTACGCCCATGTTTACGGATATAACGGAGATTTTGGTCACGGGGATGTGGTGGAGCATTGGTATTGCCATGAAGCCAGATTTTGGCATCTTTGCGCGGAGGAATCACGGCTTTAGCACCATGTTGGGCTATCTCGTCATAACAATGACGATGGTCATAGGCTCCATCTGCGGAAACTTGAGCGATTTCAGCATCAATGCCTTCGAGAATATCGGCGAGTACTTCACCATCGTGGCAATCATTCAT
>NZ_ALWB01000105.1 GCF_000332215.1 Pseudanabaena biceps PCC 7429 | reverse complement strand
ACTGGCTGAGGATGGACTATTGAGAACGTTGACGGACAAGGCTAAGGAGATTGGCGAGAAAGACGAGCAATATCAGCCTTTTGTCAAAGAAATCATGCAATTGGCGAAACATTTCCAAATAGAACAAATCGAAGCCTTACTTCAAAAATCTCTGACTATAGCAACGTAATACCAAGTTAAGAAATGGCGTAGCCATTTCTTAACTTGCAAACCCTAACTTGCAAACCCTTACTAGGTTTAGTTTTTAATTCACGAAAGTGTGACAACACTTTCATGAATTGATATTAGCTATGCGTTGATTTGAGCCAATCTCAATCAATTTCCAATCGCTTATTTACGCGCAAATTTACTCTCAAAGCGGTTGGAAAAGTTACGGAATTGGGAACTACGGCAATTAGGAAATTGGAATTTTAATGATAAATTCAGTCCCCTTTCCCAATTCAGAGATGACATCAATTTTACCCCGATGCTTTTCGATAATTTGATAGCTGATTGACAATCCCAATCCTGTCCCTTGACCGACAGGCTTTGTCGTAAAGAATGGATTAAAAATCCTCTCTTTAATTTCAGTAGGAATCCCATTCCCATTATCTTTAATGCTAATACAAATGTGTTTAGAGTCCTCTAAATTGGTTTTGATTATAATTTGCTTCGATTTTATATTAGTCTCAAATAATGCATCAGCAGCATTAGAAATAATATTCATAAATACTTGATTTAACTGAGATGGATAACAGAAAACTTTTGGCAAATCTCCATACTCCCTAAGCACATCAATACCTTGCTTCAGCTTGTGGCTAAGAATCAGTAACGTGCTATCAATTCCTTCATGTAAGTCCACATCTTTTTGGTCTGCTTCATCCAATCTAGAAAAGTTGCGTAATGACACAACAAGATCTATAACCCGATCTGTTCCTGTTCGTATTGATGCAATTATACGTGGTAAGTCAATCAATAAAAAATTCAGATCAATCTCCTCCATGTAATCAATAATTTCAGAAGAGGCTTTGGGAAAGTGCTGTTGATAAAGTTTAATTAGGGTTATTAGATCTTGAATATACTGATCAATGTAAGTGAGATTACCATTGACAAAGTTAATTGGATTATTAAGTTCATGAGCAATTCCAGCCACCATTTGTCCTAACCCAGCCATTTTTTCAGACTGAATCAACTGTGTGCTGGTTCTCTGTAAGTTTTTGAAAGCCAGTTCTAAGTCTCTAGCTCTCTGTAAGTTTTCGAGAGCTAGTTCTAAGTCTCTGGCTCTTGCCTCTGCAAGTATGGAAATCTCCTCCTTGTCTCTTAAGGTATCTTTTAGTTTTATCTCCCGTTCTACTAACTCATCCATTAGCCGACTCTTTGTTTGCAAAAGTAAGAGAAAGTCAGCAACAGAATCGTGAACTGCAAAGTCTTTTAATTTGATGCCAATTTGGCTAAGCTGTCTAAGCTCTGTGACGATTGGCGAACCCAGAAAAAAAATAATTTCGGAATCATCAACAGTTATCATCTGCCCTTTCAGAATCATTTCGCTATGGAGCGATTTCAAAATAAATATACTGTGAGATTTCTTACTAATGGCTGCAAAATTAGCAGTTTGAATAATAGGGCGGTTAATTTGGAAGCACTTGCTAAACTGTGACTCGATGATGTCAGGAATAAGCCGCTGCAAAACTTCTCCAGCTTGGATGATTGTGAGATCGCCCTTAAACACAAAATGAAAAGGAAATGCTTTCGCAAGTAAGTGGGGCGGTAAAGTGAATTGGGGCTCCATGAAAAGTTCACTTGGGTTTATATTGGATAGTAAATTCATCATGATCTGCACCGTCAGACTTGCTTTGAGTCTGGGTAACTTCAAGATCTGTATTTAAGTGCGTACCCAAGCCTTTCACCAATCCCACTACCATTGGTGCTAACCCCTCTCGATGGGAATGATAGTGAAGGTGTAGTGTTTGTTCTTCAACTTCCTCACAGTCAAAAGATGGCGGCTGGAGTTTGGGAAAACTTATTCCGACACGAGTATGAAGATCATCTAGGTTCTGTAAAAATTCGGGAAGCGTATCACCGCTCATTGCCATCAGTTCCCCATACCCTTCTTGAGATGTGTATTGCACCCAGAATTCTCCAAAGGCTTGCATGATTTCTGAAGTAGGTAGTCCCAAAACAAGACTTGCAGCCTTTACAAGGTTATGGGTTACATCATCTGGGTAAGACTCCATGCTGATGAAAGTATCTACTCCAATTTCAGCTTTATGCTGAATCTCTTTCCATGTTTCTTCACCGAACCGACTACATACCATGTCATGAATTGCTTTGTTAACTAAGCCGTACATAAAATCTCCTATAGTACCGTTTCAGAATTACTTATGTAGTTTGTCTAAAACCCTAGGGTACTTGAAAGTCTATCAGAAAAATGTCCTTTTCATATCTTACCCACTTCCTACGTAATTTCACCAATTTTGATACAAATGAAAAACTTTCTCTATTACCAAAATATGCAAGAAATGTAAAAGAAAAAATACGAAAAAACAACAGTAAGAATAATACCTTTTCTGTGAAATATAGCAGTGTAAGAGATAGCTAGGACAAATCAAAACCCTAAAGATGAGTGGCTGTATGAAGTACAGCCACTTATTTATATTCTAAGTAAACCTTACGTTGTTATAATCAATAATTGCAATTGTAACAGGCTTAATTTTAAGCGTTGATGAATTTTTCGCCATGTGATCGCTATTTTAGATGAGCCTCATGTCAGACTTAGCAATGCTTTGATTTGAGCCAATCCCTATCAATTAGAATCGCTTTCCCAATCGCTTATTTACTCTCAAATTTATTCTCAAATTTATTCTCAAAGCGTTTGGAAAAGTTACAGAATTGGGGCTAACGATTTTTTAATATTGCGATCGCTAATAATCTTTCGGAACTCATCAACGAAGCAAATCATTTTTGAGGGCAAAATCTTGGCGAGAAACAGATAACTTTGATGGGCTTTCGAGATTTGACTGCGGAAAAGGGCTTACAGTAAGATAGTGAGTAGTGTGATAGATGTGTGACCATTTCTAGGTCATGATGCCACAACAAAAATTAAATTTAAATTAAAAAAGGTAAGGATATGGGATTAGAAAGCGCAGATAAAGGAGTCCTCATGGCTGAGTTCAAGGAATTGGATAAGGACGGATCAGGTTATTTATCGCGAGATGAGCTTAAGTATGCTTTGACGAGACTGTATGAGAATATTGATCTCAAGCTAACGGATGCCGATATTCAATCTCTCCTAAATCAGGCAGACAAAAACAAAGATGGCAAGATCCAGATTGAGGAATTTATGACTCTCATCTAAGCGAGGCTAATTGATTGGGAAGATGACTAGTATAAGCCCATATTATTATAGTACCGACCCTATTCAAGCGATCGGCGATCGCCTCAACAATCCATATTCTAAAGGCGATCGCTATTACTGTGAGTCGTTATTTCTAGTCGATCGCATCAACAATCTATCTCCTCAAGGCGATCGCTAGTACTGTGAGTCATGATTTTAGGCGATCGCATTTTAGTATTTAGATGTACACTTAAATGTACAGATGGGTTCAAAAATTATGCTGTCCAACATTCCGATTACAGAAGCAAGGCACGAGTTAACCTCATTACCTGAAAAGCTAACCCAGCAGGGCGGCACACTTGCAATTACGCGCAGAGGCAAACCCGTCTTAGCCGTGATGACATGGCAACATTACGAAGCAATACTCGAAACCATAGAAATACTTGGTGATGCGAACCTCATGGCTAACTTACGTCAAGGTATTACCGAAGCAACATCGTTACAGGGAGTAGATTGGGAATCAGCTAAACGAGAATTGGATTTGTAATGTATCGCATCGTCATTCAGCCTACGGCTTTAAAATTATTGAAAGAAATCAGCGATCGCCGCATCCGTCAAAAAATTAGCGATCGCATCGACAAGCTCCAAGAATCTCCCGAAATGCAGGGCAAACCATTACTCGGTGAGCTAGATGGTTATCACAGCGTGCGGGCTGTCGGACAAAGATATCGCATCATTTACGCGATCGAACAAGCACAAGTCACTGTGATGATTGTAGCTTTAGGAATTCGGAAAGATGGCAGTAAGCAGGACGTATATGCTCTTGCTAAAAAATTACTGAGATTAGGACTTTTAGACGAGTCGGATGACGATCGAGACGACGATTAAAACCCATAATTGTAGAATAGAAGTGCGAGAACAGGCGATCGCTATTACCATGAGTCATGATTTCTAGGCGATCGCACCAACAATCTATCTCCTAAAGGCGATCGCTATTACCCTGAGTCTGCTTTCTAAGCGATCGCCTCAACAATGTATGTTCTAAAGGCGATCGCTATTACCATGAGTCATGATTTCTAGGCAATCGCATTGATGGTGTAAGTCAAAAAAATTGAGGCGATCGCTGATGCTGTTGTTTCGTTTATGGCAGACTTAGACATATTCGACTAGAATTTATTAAGACGATTAGTATTGGAAAAGGATCTTTATTTTGTCTAACCTAGATTCCAACACAAATCAGCCTCGCCTTTTATCATTTACCCTTGACGGTTGGTCTGTTTTGGGTGGTCGAGTTACTGTGTCTTTATACGATGGTATAGCAGTATTAGTTGGTCGCAATGGAGCAGGTAAATCAGCCATTATTGAAGGTTTTGAAGCTATATCATCATTTGCTCTGGGCAGGTTTAACCGAGTTCCACAAAATGATAGCGACAACATTCCCAAGATATTAGAAATTGAGGTTTTGACACCGAATAATCGTCGGCTTAAATATAATTATGAGATTGTAACTGGATCTCCTTCAGACAAGAGTAGTGAATTAGATTATTCTACAGTTGATGATTCAGAAGAAGATCTATTTTCTTGGAATGATTGTTGTCAATACGTTGATGCACAAAAAGAAATTCTATGGACTACGAAGAGTGGAGTGACCACTATAAACAATGATAGTGATCCAATTACTATTGTAAGTACCAGCTTATTTGGAAGATTTCGTATTACAGGAACTCAATCACCAAAATTACATGGTGAGATTCTATGGATTCGTGCAACATTGCAGGGGATTAATATACTTAACAATTTTACTGTTCGGCGAGGGGCAGCACGTCAAGAGGAATCACTCAAAGTATCCCGAAAAACTTTTCCTTTTAAATATAATGACCTACCAAGACTAATACTTCGCCAAATATTGATCCTTATGGAGACAGAAAAACTTGATGAACTAAAAAGTATTTGCCAAAGAGTTGGTCTTGGCAAAATAACCGAGCAAAAATCATTTCCGTATATGGAATCTGAAAAGAATACCGATGAAGGAGAATATATCTTTTCGGTAAAGCTGGATGGTGTAGATATTGGATTACTCTCAGATGGAAGTCTTCGAGTTCTGTCAATTCTTACTGAAATAATTGCTTCAAATCATGGCAAAACAATAATCATTGAAGAGCCTGAAGCCCAGATCCATCCAGCGATGCTAGCAAAGTTACTCAATGAGATCGAAACTTACACTTATGGAGAAAATTTAATTATTTCAACGCATTCTCCGCAAGTAGTCGCATGGTCTAGTCCAGAAAAAATCAATCTAGTTCATCGCAAGGACGGTCAAACATTTGTTAGAAAATTAGCTGAAGACGATATTCACGGCATTATCGAATACCTTTCCGAAGAAGGTAACTTAGGTGAATGGATTTACAGTGGTATTCTCGATGAATAACATTAAGATAGGTTTAATTACCGAAGATGATACGGACTGGAATGCAGTTCGAGAAATTATCCATCGAGTGCTTGACTCAAATGTAACAATAAAAAAGTGGACATCTGGGGGGTCTGTTCCAAAAAAGAAGCTTTCAAGAGAGCTTAAAGTTCTTTTTAACAAAGGTTGCAATGTTTTTATTGTTGTTCAGGATTTGGATCGTTCTCTGAATGGGTCCCTTAAAGATGAGGGAACATTACGATCAGAGTTAGAACCATTATTTTCTGTGGTGAATAACTTTAGCAAGCATATCTGTATTCCCATTGAAGAATTAGAGGCTTGGTTTTGGTCTGATTCAAAGATTATCAAAGAGATTGGTGGCGAAAAATGCAAAGCAAATCCAAACCCTCACCAAATTAAAAGCCCCAAGGAGGCTCTTAAAAAGTTATCAATTGGAAAAAATGGAAAGCCAAGTTATGGGACTAATAGAAATGCTGAATTAGCTAAAAAACTGGATATGGTTGAATGCTCTAAGTATTGCCCATCATTTAGGGAGCTAGTCAAATTCCTGCGATCGCTATAAAAATATTGCTAATCTATAGCCCGAAAGATTTGCTGAAGGCGATCGCCATTAATTAATGACCAGCGTCAATATTAGGAACGAGCTTGCCATCTTCCATATAAACAATGCGATCGGCGATGTCGAGGATGCGATTGTCGTGGGTAATGAGGAGAATTGTACAGCCTTTTTGTTTGGCGAGGGTTTGCATGAGTTCCACAACTTCGCGACCCGACTTTTTGTCGAGGGCTGCCGTGGGTTCATCAGCTAGGACGATTTTGGGTTGAGAAACTAGCGCACGAGCGATCGCTACCCGTTGTTTTTGACCACCAGAGAGACTGTCAGGATAATAATCGAGGCGATGCCCTAGTCCGACTGCTTCGAGCATAGCAGATGCCTTACCATCAAGATCGGAAGTTCCATCTTCATCGTGAAGTTCTAGAGACATGCGCACATTTTGTCTAGCCGTGAGGAAGGTCATCAAATTATGGGCTTGAAAGATATAGCCAATATTGCGGCGGATTTGCATGAGAGCGTTTTTATCAGCGCTACGAATTTCTTGATTCAAGATTTTAAGACTACCCTCCTGAGCCGATCTCAACCCGCCCATAAGCGTCAGGAGTGTAGTTTTGCCTGAACCAGAAGGACCTGTCATGATGATGATTTCGCCAGCATGGATATCGAGATTAATATCAAAAAGTGCCTGTTTGCGTAAGTCACCTTCACCAAAATAATGATTGAGATTTTGGGCAGAGATGACTGGTTCTTGTGCGATCAAGCTAGAATTTGCACTAGATGTCAGTGTTTCCATAGTTTTATGGGATATTTTGATTTTTTGTGAGCTAGATCAACTGATTCCGAACGGCAAAAACTGCGGCTTGAACCCGATCATTCACGCTAAGTTTATTTAAAATGCCATTCACATGACTTTTGATAGTATTAGGGCTGACATAGAGTTCCTTAGCAATTTGAGGATTACTTTTTCCTTCGACAATCAGTGATAGAATTTCAAGCTCACGGGATGTCAGATGGAAATGATAGGATAAAGTTTTTGGAGGAGCGATTCTCGTTGATGGCATGATTTTATGGGAGATCGTAATATAGCAATTAGCTTTAGAAAATATCAGCAGGATCGGCAGTTTGAAGTTTTCGCATGGCGATCGCACCTGAAGTTACGCACATAATTACAGTCATCACAAAGACAGAAGTGGCGCGTTCTACTGTCATTTTTATAGGTAGCATCGTGGCGGCGTAGGTCACTTGATAGAGTCCAATGGAAAGGAGGAAACTGGGTAGAAACCCCAGACAGGCTAACAGAAGAGCTTCTTGGAAAAGGATGCTCAAAAGAAAGCGATCGCTGTAACCCATTGCTTTGAGAGTGGCGTATTCCGCAAGGTGATCGGAGACATCGGAATAGAGAATTTGATAGACAATCACGATGCCAACAATAAAGCCCATCGCCACACCCAAACCAAAGATGAAGCCAATACTGGTTCCCGTTTCCCAATAGCTTTTTTCGACACCTGCCCATTCTTCGGTAGTCAGCACGCGCATATCGCCCGATAGCAGGTTGGCGAGTTCCATCTTGACTTGCTTCACGTCGGCTCCTTCTTTGAGATGAATTAATCCCATCTCAATGCGATCGCTGCGTCGGTCGGGAAATAAACGTAAAAAAGTCGCGTCACTGGTGATGATATTGCCATCCGCCGCAAAGGAGGAACCAACTTCAAACAGTCCGCCAACCTGCACCAATTTATTATTTAGCTGGGCTTCCAGTTCCCCTTTTTGCATAAACATATTCGCCACATCGCCATATTCGGGACGACCAGCGCGATCGAAGAGAACGCGATCGAGTTGTTGAATCTGCGGGATTTGTTGGGCGGGATCGGGTAAGTTGACGCTAGGATTACCCGCATCAACTCCCCAAATGAGAATTGCTCGATTTTGGCGAGTTTCAGGATTGCGCCATTGACCCGCAACAGATATATAAAGCGGAGAAACGGATTTAACTTGAGGATGGGCGAGGGTTTGATAAAGGCGATCGCGTTGAAAACTAGGTGTGGAGATGAGGGTTTGAAATTGCGTACTAGCGATCGCTAGATCTGCCTGAATTAATTCGCGATAGGGCTTCATCGCCGAATCATAGAGCGCTCCTTCAAATCCCAACTGTACAAACATCAAGATATCGGCAAAGGCAATACCCGATAATGCCACGATAAAGCGAACTTTATTGTGAGTCAGTTGGAGCCAAGCAAGAGGTGTTTTTCTTAATAATTTACGGAGCATAGGTTCTCAGTAATGGGGATGGTATTGGCTTTTGGCTTTTAGCGATTAGCTTTTAGCTAGCTTTCTTAATAAGTTTGCGATCGCCATTAAAAAAAGCAGGTAGATGTTCGATTCCGTAAGTAAAAACTATTTCTGTTGATTTGATTATCGCAAAGGCGATCGCGCAATTGATGACTTTGAGGTCAATTATGTTGTAGATAACCAGAACCAATGTTCTCGAAGCTTTTGGAACTCTAAAATTTTGCCTCTAGAGAAATGATGTAAATCAGGCGAGCGATCGCTATAAACATAACCAGCTACACTATCAAATCCAGAGAACGTGCAAAAGAGAATTTCCATTGTTTCTGTGGATTTATCAACATCAATTGTGCCATCACAGGAAGTCCAGAGATATTGTCGAGGTAATTCCGTTCGTCCATAGGAGCCTGATATTAACTGCCCTGACCTAACTAATGCCACTACATCTTCTCGGCTGTGAAGGAATATGTCAAAGTTTAGACTGAGCCAAACTTGCGTGAAATTTACATTGAATAATAGCCCTAGCATTAAGGTATGAATTAAGAACGGTAAAAAAGATTTAATTCCAATTTGCTTGAAATGGAGAATAGTGTGTAAAGCCGACCAAATCAGAGTTGTAGTATAAAAAATTAGGAATGGAAGAACTAGTAAACTCGCCAAAAGTGATACGTTTGGAAAGAAGTAAGAAAATAGGTCTCTAAAGCACCAGATTAGTAGTAGGATATTGCTTAAATATGCGAGTTTATAGAGGAGCGGAATTTCTCGGATAAATTGACAGATTTTAGAACGCATATCAGTATCTCTTAATATTAAACTTGAGGCGATCGCATCATCATCCATAAGGGAGGTGCATCATTGAGAACTCGTAATTCATCGCGCACCAAAAATCCATGCCGTTGATAGAATTTTACCGCGCGAGGGGTGGAAGTAAAGAGATAGCAAATCTCACCTTGGCGATCGGCTTGCTGTAGAACGGGCTGCAATAGCAGACCTCCAATCCCTTTGCCTTGCGCGTTCGGTGATACAGCTAATCCTTCTAGATACCAGTGTGGGTTTGGACAGTCACGCAGGCGATAGGCTTCCGTTTTGGTCAAGGTATTGAGTATTCGGCTTGTGGAAAGAAAACCACTCTGTAGGAATATTTCAAAAATCAAAGGAAGTGATTGTAATAATGAAGGTGACTTAGCGTTAGGAGGTAACCAACTAGCAATCCCTAACAGTTGAGGATTGCCAAGCGAAGCGGAAGTATCGCTATGCTCCTGATGGCTGCAATAGATATGCCCTAAAGGAAAATCTTGCTTGATCATCTTGCTCCAAGATTTTTCGAGGATTTGTAAGCGATCGCTTTCATTGGGCATAAGATAGCAAGATAGGGGATCGGGAAAGAAAGTTGTCGCCATCATTTTTGCAGCAACAGAAATTTGAGATTGCTGAAGAGCAAGGATTTGCGGCTCTTCATTCCTAACGGTCATTTTGTCATTGAGAATATTCATAAATAGACCTCTTGATGATATTAATTTGTGGATGAAAGCTGAATCTTGCCTTGAACTTGTAAGTTGGTAAAAGCCGCAACGCGGCGACTATCCTCTGGGCTTAAACGTACCTTTACTTCAATCACGCGGCGATCGAGATTCTCTCCTGCTTGATTGGTTGCTTGTCGTTGACGTTCAACCTGCAAACCAACTTGAGAAACAAGCCCCTTCACTTCGCCTTGAAATGCTTGCCCTGAAATCGTTGCGGATTGTCCGACTTTGACGCGATCGATCTCTGTTTGATAGACTTCCAACACGGCTACCATGCGATCGGTTGCACCTAATTCGACAATGCCATCATTGCCCACCTTTTCGCCTAATCGCGTGCGGATTTTGAGGACTTGTCCATCCATAGGAGCGCGAATATAGGCTTGGGCAAGGTTAGTCTCTGCCCGTTTGAGAGCAGCGATCGCACTGTCTACTTCTCTAGCTTTGGTGGCAATATCTACGGGTCGCACTTCGGCAATGCGATCGCGAGTACTAGTTGCTTCAAGAACTTGGGCTTGGAGGGTATTAGCAAGGCGATCGCGATTGCTCAGGGCTTCCTGTAACTGAGCGCGAGCCGTTTCCGCTGTGAGGCGTTTGGTATCTAAAACTGAAGAAGAAACTGCGCCTTGGGCATAGAGTTGTTGAAAACGCGCCAACTCTGCCTCCGCAGTGCGAACTTCCGATTGCCATCGAGCAATCGTCGCCGATTGGGCTGCATCGCTACCGCGTAAATCCGCTTGCAAGCGCACGATGGTTGCTTCCTGCGCTTGGATTTCCGATTGTTTTGCGCCAGCCCTAACCCTTGCGAGTTCTGCTTGAGCAATCTCCACCTGTGCCTTGGCTTGCGCCACTTCATCAGCAAAGCGATCGCTAGCATCTAGTACGGCGATAATCTGCCCTGCTTTCACTCGATCGCCGACTTGGACGCGCAACTCTTTTAAGCGATCGCCATCTAGAACAACAGGAGCCGCTAAACGCATGACTTCTCCTTCTGGTTCCAATCGACCTAGTGCCGTTACGGGCAGAGGTGCACTAGCGATCGCTAAAGTATTATTCGGAATATTGGGCTTGCTCGAAGAGATAACGCTATAAATAGAAATTCCTGTAGCTAGAGTCGTAAGGAAAATTCCCCCAAGCCAAAGATGGCGGTAGTTAAAGAAGGATTGAGATGTCATGTTTTACTAATCCATTTCAAAGAAATTTAGCAAGCTTCGGAAACCATTTAAGAGTTACTTTCTACGGACAAACCCGCTAAGAGATCCCCCTCACTCCCCTTTAAAAAGGGGGAAGCAGATAATTCTCCCCCCTTTTTAAGGGGGGCTGGGGGGATCTAGATCTGCTCAGTCATCGCTGGTCATCCGAATAAGTTCCCCGATCACTTGAGATCGCTCCTCATCAGAAATGCAGTTAAGTCCTAGTAACTGATTCCAAGAAAGCCCATCCGCCGCTAAGAGGATTACCCCTGCCTTGAGTGGAGCAATACCGCAATTACAGGCTTGCTGCTGCCAGCGAGTAGTAGCTTCTTGGTATGGTTGGAGGAGTTTGCTATCCTTAGCGACTGCTGCTAATAATCCAGACTGAATTGCGGCATTCTGGCGATCGAATATATCTCCAGCCCTGATGTAAGCCCGTAACCAAGCACCTTTGGCGGTGAGATCGCCTTCGCGAACGAGTTCTATTTCTAATAATTGCTCGAACTCGGCGATCAGGTTTGCGACCATGCTCGTCAGGAGAGCTTCTTTATTAGGGAAATGATAGAGCAATCCGCCTTTGCTTACGCCTGCTTCTTTGGCAACTGCATCAAGGGTTAAAGCATCAGCCCCAGAGTGCAAAACGACTTCACCTGCCGCATTGAGCAGTGATTCTCGCGTCGCCCGCGATCGCTTGCCTACCTCTAAAGCCTCTGCCATAACCTTTTGCCCGAATACTAAAAAATTAAGACAATGAACTTGTCTTGAAAATAACTATACCGTCCAGACGGTTTAGTGTCAACAGGCAGATTAAATTTTTTGATTATGGCGATCGCTATTACTATGAGTCGTGATTTCTAGGCGATCGCTTAATAATTATTGGTCTATGGGCGAGACACATTCTGAAAGGAATCCCTTCGGCGCTACACCGTCCAATCTTCGGTTATTAAACTCGGAACTTTACTGAAGTCCCCAGTATTTCGGGTAAGTAATACCAAGTTGTTAGAAATGGCGATCGCGGCAATTCTCAAGTCCATTGTAGACACACGAACTTTCTGACTTCTCATCTCGTCAAATAGGTCGATCGCTTTAGCATCAAATGGTAAAACTGGAGCCTTTGCAAAACTGTTGAGAGTTTCTTAGTACAGGACAAAAAGTTGCAAAAGTAGACAGGAAGGGGTTTTATAGAAGATAACCACATCGGCTATAACCCCCCCTATGAAAGAGATTAACCTATTCCGCGAAATGTTGCAGCAACATCTGCAATGGAATGCAGCAAGACTTGCCTTTGTGTCAACATTCTTGATCGCTCTAATGCGAGTAAAGACAGTAAACCTAGTCGAAATCGCCACAGGATTTAGTGGTGAAGCCAAAGTTGAATCGCATTACAAGCGGCTACAGAGATTTTTTCGAGACTTTGAAGTGGACTATGAAAGCATCGCTTTAATGGTCGTCAAAGTAATGAAAATACCCGAACCATGGGTAATCTCCATCGACCGCACCGATTGGAAATTCGGTAAGACAGTGTTTAATGTGCTGACACTGGGGGTAGTGCATCACGGTGTTGCCTTCCCCTTGGTATGGATGATGCTGGATAAAAAAGGTAACTCAAACACCCGTGAACGCTGTGAATTGTGGAATCGATTTCTGGAAATATTTGGAGACCGCAAAATCGACTTTTTGACCGCAGACCGAGAGTTTGTAGGCGAAGAGTGGTTTGATTACTTGCTTTGTGACCCATGTACGCCATTTAGAATCCGCATTCGTAAGAATACCTTGCTTGAGGATGGACAAAAAGAACTACGGGCTGACGTTTGTTTCCAAGACCTCCAAGTTGGTCAATCGAAAGTGTTGTCCAAGCCCAGACAGGTTTGGGGGCATTGGCTTTATATTGCGGCTATGCGTCTGGAGGATGGCGATTTGTTAATTGTGGCTACTGCTGATCGCCCTAATACCGCTATTGCTGATTATGCCAAGCGTTGGGGCATTGAGACTCTGTTTGGTTGTTTTAAAACCCGTGGCTTTTGTTTGGAATCGACTCATCTTCAAGACTCCGAGCGCCTTTCTAAACTCATCGCCCTGCTCACTCTTGCTTTATGTTGGTGTTTTTCCTCTGGCTTGTGGCAATCTCTTCTCAATCCCCTCAAACCCAAAAAACATGGTCGTCTCCCTAAGAGCCTTTTTCGTCTTGGTTTTGATTTTCTGCGTCATATCATTTTTGACCTACATCTCAATTCTGAAGCCTTTTTTAACTCGATTAAATTTTTGTCCTGTACTTAGTGAGAGTTTCTAACAACAGCGTATATCCACGAGCCATATCTGTATTTGTCTAGGTGCGATTGATGAAGCTATGAGCGCCAATTACTTGCTCGTGAAAACTAATAACCGATAAAGCAAAGTCAGAGAGCGAATGTTGTGACATCCGCAAAGTTAATCGAATAAACTCTGAACTGGAACGGCGCTGTAGAAAGCTGATGTGGTCGGTGTCGAGCAAATATTTCACAATTATTTGTCAGCGTCATTAATAGGTTTGTCAGACTGCCGAAATGCACGTCCATATTCTAGGGCTTCAAGAAAAGCTGAGTCATCAGAGATGGAACCTATGAGATTTTCAAGCCAATTTTCGGGGCTAGGCTTACTTTCAAATTTATGTTGAAGATCGAATACTACTTGCTCAAGGGTTATCAAGCGTTTCTCAAGCGTTGCTGGGTCTACCATGGCTGCTCCTAGATTGAAAGTTATTACTGAGTTGAGTAGCAGAAGAACTTACTCTAGTCTAACTAAAGAATTGTAACTATGTTCAAGTCAGTGTCAGTACAAACAAAAAATAGTGTACGTCGCACTTCATTAATGCAGACAAGATAGGCGATCGCTATTATTGTGAGTCGTGATTTACGCGGCGATTGAAAATATTTATTTCGCTAGTTGTAGCAACGATGAATGCTTGACCAGTGTAAGAGAATCCATAAGCTATAACACATGAATCTTCTGCAACTTTGGTCATGTCATCTTTGTGTATAGAAAGACTGCCATAAAGGAATGAATTGGGTGGAAGTAAAATAATCATCTGTTCTGGCCAATTTAAAGTAACCGATTCAAGCGTCCAACTATCTTTGGTACTAACAGGTAATCCACCTCCACATAAGCCAGACATCCTTATGATTTTATTACTCAAAACACCAATACCTTCAGCTTCCAGATATACTTCATTTTCATAATATTCATCATAATCTCTAGCAATCTTTTCTCCTGTAATGCAATCAAGAACGCCTCTTCCTTGAGAAGATACAATCAGAAGATTATCAGAGTTCCTATCAAAACCAACTGAGCGTAAACCACCTATAGCCACTGATGCCACCAACTTCCAAGGAATGGGCGGAGTGGAAATGCTCAATACTAATAACTTTTTCTTAAGAGGTTCTAAATGCTCATACATAAATCTTGTTTAACTTCGGTGCTAAAAATAAATTATAGATTCAACGCTAAGTTAAATGGGATCGCACCAACAATCTATCTTCTAAAGGCGATCGCTAATACTGTGAGTCGTGATTTATGAGGCGATCGCATCAACAATCCATCTCCTAAAGGCGATCGCTATTATTGTGAGTTGTGAGTTCTAGTCGATCTCCAATCAATTTAGAAGTTACGCATTGACAGAAGGGAGAAGATTTGCAGGTAGGAGATAATTGTAATCAGCTAAGTTTTCCATGACAAAGAACGAATGACATCATTGAACAAATTACGCTTGAGGGCATAGCAATTCGTAATTAAATTGTGAATACAACGCAACTGCAAAATGGACAAAAGCGGAAATAGCAGCAAAGATATGATTGGAGATAGCCACAGTCTGTCTAACGAAGAAACGCTCAATATTGGCAACTTGTTTAACAGTTCTGTGGAAAGATTCAATCTGCCAATGCAGATCATGGATGTCCAAGAATTGAGCCCGAGTAATCTCAGCAATTTTGTCAGGGTCAGGCGGTAGATGATGTAGTGACGGAACTCGTTTTTGAAAACCGTTCTAAACACCTTGACCAAACCAAACCCCTTAAGATGCATCTCTATTCCAGTATAGGGAATTTCGCAGTTTGATACCGAAGAATATGCGGTTGCATCTGCACTCAAGGAGACTGAGCGATTTTTTCAATGCCAAACAGAAACCCAAGTTCATAGTGTTTGATGTACTCAAGATTCTCGGCACTGGCATACCAACTATCACCTGTGACAAATGCTGGTTTCAGTCCCCATGCGATGACTTCGGCAAGCATCTCCCGAAAATA